>DPSD01000642.1:668-31402 GCA_003538495.1 Accumulibacter sp. | reverse complement strand
GGTGGGCCTTTGGCCAGACGTTCAGGTCCTCGGTGGCGGCCTTGTCCATCAGGTCCGGCAGGGCCGGGTCTGCCAGAAGGTTGTGCAGGTGCACGCCGACGGCGGCGCTTTGGCGCGCGCGCTGATCGCCGCCCTTTTCCGGCATCATGGCGGAGGCGTCCCAGTTCAGAAGCGCGGCCACGCTTTTGAAGGCCGTGTAATCGGCAAAATGTGCTTCCAGTTTTTTATAGGCGGACATGGTCAGGATTCTTTCTTGCGGCAGGCGGCGAGGATGAAAATGATTTGCGACAAAGCCGCCATTGCGTACCAGAAGTACATATAAGCGCGGTGGTCGTTGCGGATGTTCAGCTCCACCTTGCCGCCGACGGGGTAAACGCCAGCGCGCGCGGAAGCGATCGTCACCACGAAGGGCGGTGCATTGCCCAAGTCCGCCGCCCTGGCCATCGCGGGCGCGTCGGTCCAGTACCAGGCGTTTTTGCCCGCATCGTTCATGGGCGTGAAGCGCGAGGGTTTCGGGAAGGTGACGACGCCTTCGATCTGAATCAGCCCTGCCGGGCGTTCGGCCTGCGACAAGTGCGCGTCGTCGATCCAACCGCGGTCGATCATGACGATGCCACCCGCCGCCCGCCGCAACGGCGTGATAAGATGATAGCCCGCCTGACCGTTATGCGTGCGCGGACCCACTTTGAATTCATGGTCGTGAAGGTAAACGCCCGTCAGGGTGACGCGGCGGTATTCCCAGGCCCCGTCATCGGACAGTTCGGCCGGCAGCGGCGTGGGCGCGATCTTCAGCCGCATATCGATCGCTGTCAGAAGGGATTCCTTCCACGCCAGACGCTTCATCTGCCAGGTGCCCAGGCCCGTCAGGACGGCCAGGACAACCAGGGCGAAAACAGTGCCGCCGACGGTGGGGTGAAAACGCCATTGCATGGGCCACAGCATAAAATCCGCCGCCGCCGTTTGCAATTTTTACAGAATATGCTAGGGTGGCGCCATGCGACACCTGACAGAAGGCGAAATCGCGCTGGCGCGCGGGGTTTTCGGCGATTCGATCGATTACGCCCGCGTGACGGTGCGCCCCGGCCGTTATGTGCCCTTTCAGCCTCGCGGTACGGCCATGGCGCCCAACGGGCATCTTTACATGTACGGCTGCTACAGCGCGGATTATTCCCGGGAAAATGTCTACCGCCAGGCCCACTTCATTCACGAGCTGACGCATGTCTGGCAGCGACAGAACCGCGTCCTGCGCCCGCGCCTTTCGGCCGTCGTCCTGCTGCTGCGCCACGCCTTCAATTACAGCGCGGCCTATGCCTATAGGCTGGAAAAGGGCCGCGATCTTTTGTCGTACAACATGGAGCAGCAGGCTTCGATCGTCGAAGAATTCTTTCTGTCTGCCCGCGGCGGACGCGTCTTTTCGTGCCGCAACGATTGCGACGCCGACGCACGGCGCGCGCTTTACGGCGAAGTCCTGAAAAAATTCCTGAAGGATCCGGCCTATCCGCGCCGGTGACGGAATTCCAGCAGTACGATATAGGCCTTGACGGCGGGAAGCGCGACCATCGTGATCGCCAGCCCCAGCGCTCCCCAGACCAACGCATGCACCCAAAGTGGCGGCGCAAAGGCCGCTTCAACGCCCCAGGCCAGCGGTACCAGAAGAAACCCCAGGATGAAGATCAGAAAGACCGAGGCGCCATCGCCCACGTCGCAGTCGCCGAGCGCAGCGCCGCAGGATTCGCAGGCCTCAACGACGGCCAGTGATTTTTCGCGGAACAGGCGCCCCTGTCGGCAGACCGGGCAGCGGGGCTTCAGAGCGAAAAGAAGATCGCTCGCCAGGCTCAACTATTGCCCCACCAGTAAATGGCAACGAAGAGAAACAGCCAGACCACGTCGACGAAGTGCCAGTACCAGGCTGCCCCTTCGAAACCGAAGTGGCGCTGGGGCGTGAAGTGGCCCTTCATGATGCGCAGCGTGATGAACAGCAGCATCAGCATGCCGACCAGCACGTGGAACCCATGGAAGCCGGTCAGCATGAAGAAGGTTGAACCGTACACGCCGGTGGTCATCTTGAGATTCAGATGGCTATAGGCTTCAAGGTATTCATACACCTGCAGGCTGAGAAACAGCACGCCGAGCAGGATGGTCAGCACCAGCCCGATGATCAACTGCTGCCTCTTGTTGGCGATCAAGCCCCAGTGCGCCCAGGTCACCGTGACGCCCGAAGTCAGCAGCAGCAAGGTGTTGATGGCCGGAATTCCCCACGCGTGCATTTGCGTAAACGGATCCTTGGCCGCCGGTCCAGCACTCGGCCATTGGTCCCTGAAGCCTTCCCACAACGCGGCCTGTTCAGGACTCGCAAGGTCGGGAATCGCCAGCACCCGGATATAGAACAGCGCGCCGAAGAAGGCCACGAAGAACATCACTTCCGAAAAGATGAACCAGGCCATCGCCAGACGGAACGAGCGATCCACCTGCAGGTTGTAGCGCATGCTCTCCGATTCGCCGATCACGCGACCGAACCAGCCGAACAGCATGGTCGCCAGAACGGCAAAGCCGCCGATCAGCACATAGCCGCCGTGGGCAATGGAATTCATCATCAGCACCGCGCCGCTGGCCAGAAGCAGCAGCGCAATCGAGCCAACCAGCGGCCAGTGGGAAGGCTGAGGAACGAAATAGCGGCTTGCGGATACGGGGTGACTCATCTTGACTTCCTCCAGATCATATTATCGTTATTACCCTGTTGCCTTGTGCATGCGTCCGATCAGTGACGACTGATGGAGATTGCTACGGTCACCAGAACCAGTACAAAAACCAGCATAAAAACCAGCGCCGTGACCAGAATCCGCAGCGGCGACAGCGCCGGCGCGTCGTCCTCCAGCGGTTTGTGGCCGCGCACGCCCAGCAGACCCCAGGCTACCGTGCGAATGGTGCGAAAGCGCCCGCCTGTCGGCGGCTGTGGTTTTGGCGCCGGCATCGATCACTTCCCGCTTTCTGCCGGCGTCGCCGCCGAGTTGGCGCTACCCGCCGGCACTTCAAAAAACGTATAAGAAAGGGTAAGCGTATTGACCTCGTCGGGCAGCCTCTGGTCAAGCAAGAAGACGACCGGCATCTCGCGCACTTCGTGCGCCGCAAAAGTCTGCTGCTTGAAGCAGAAGCAATCGAGCTTCTTGACGTAACCCCCCGCATACTGCGGCCCGTAGCTCGGAATCGCCTGGCCGATCACGGTGCGGTTGAGCGTATTCTCGACGCGGTACACCACGTGCACGATCTCGCCCGTTCTGGCCACCATGCTGCTCGTTTCCGGACGGAAGACCAAGCCGCCGTCATGACTGTTGGCATCAAACTCAAGCGTTACCGGGCGGGGCGGGATCGATGATGCAGCAACCCGTTCGGCACGATCTATGTCATAAAGACCCGTCCACTCGCAAAACGCCTGGTACAGGCGCGGCTGCACGGATACGAAGAGCAAACTGCCGACGATGACCGTCAACAAGGCCGCAACGATGCGCCGATTGCTACGCGGCCGCGGCCGCGCGCTCACCGGTGCGAGCGGGCCGATCGCTGGAGTCACGTATTGCTCAGCCACTGCCGGATGACGAAGCTGAGAAAGACGGCTGCCGCGAACAGGGCAAGGCCGATCGCGATGCGCCGGTTGCCCTGCTCGCGCGATGGGTCACGAGTCATCCGTGCGCCTCGGCCTGATTGAACACCGGCGGATCTTCAAAGGTATGGTAAGGCGCTGGCGATGGCAGCGTCCACTCCAGCCCGTGCGCACCGTCCCAAGGCCGGCTCGACGCCTTGGCACCACCCTTCATCGCCTGGAAGACGACTACCAATACCAGCAACTGGCTGAAGCCGAAGCCAAAGGCGCCGATTCCGGAAATCACGTTGAAGTCCGCGAACTGTTGCGCGTAGTCCGGGATCCGCCGCGGCATGCCTGCGAGACCCAGGAAGTGCTGCGGGAAGAAGGCGATATTGAAGAAGATCATCGACGACCAGAAGTGGAGTTTGCCAAGACCTTCGTTATACATGTGACCGGTCCACTTCGGCAGCCAGAAGTAGAGGCCGGCGTAGGCGGAGAAGAGCGCCCCGGCAACCATCACGTAGTGGAAGTGCGCGACGACGTAATAGGTGTCCTGCAGCTGGATATCCACTGCGGTCATCGCCAGCACCAGGCCGGTCAGTCCGCCAATCGTAAACAACACCAGGAAGCCAAGCGCAAAGAGCATCGGTGTCTCGAAGGTCAGGGAACCGCGCCACATGGTGGTAACCCAGTTGAAGACCTTCACCCCGGTCGGGATAGCGATCAGCATCGTGGCGTACATGAAATAAAGCTGACCGGTGAGCGGGATGCCGGTCACGTACATGTGGTGTGCCCAGACGAAGAAGGAGATCAGGCCGATCGCGGCAATGGCATAGACCATCGAAACATAGCCGAACAACGGCTTGCGCGAAAACGCTGGAATTACGTGCGAAACGACGCCAAACGCCGGCAAGGCGATGATGTAGACCTCCGGATGGCCAAAAAACCAGAATATGTGCTGAAAGAGAACCGGATCACCGCCACCGGCAGCACTGAAGAAGCTGGTACCGAAATGGCGGTCGGTCAGCAGCATGGTCACCGCGCCGGCCAGAATCGGCATCGAAGCAATCAGCAAAAAGCCCGTGACCAGCCACGTCCAGCAGAACAGCGGCATCTTCATCAGGGTCATGCCGGGCGTACGCATGTTCAGAATCGTCGTGACGATGTTGATCGAGCCCATGATCGACGACATGCCGAGGATGTGCACCGCGAAAATCGCCATGTCCATCCCCATGCCCATCTGGATCGATAGCGGCGGGTACAGCGTCCAGCCGGTTCCGGCGGCGCCTCCGGGCACGAAGATCGAAGCGGACAGCAGGATGGCTGCCGGCGGCAACAACCAGAAGCTCCAGTTGTTCATCCGTGCGAAGGCCATGTCGGAAGCCCCGATCATCATCGGAATCATCCAGTTGGCGAAACCGACGAAGGCCGGCATGATCGCCCCGAAGACCATGATCAGAGCGTGCAGGGTCAGCATCTGATTGTAGAACTCGGGAGATACGTACTGCAGTCCCGGGGTGAACAGCTCGGCGCGGAGGATCAGCGACATCGCCCCGCCGACGAGGAACATCGCGAAGCTGAACCACAGGTACATCGTACCGATGTCCTTGTGGTTGGTCGTCGTTACCCAGCGCTTCCAACCTGTCGGGTGCCCGTGGCTATCGTGATCGTGGTTGCCGGCATAACCGGCGTGTGACGTGGCTTGCATAATCAGATTCTCCTGATGGCCTGTGGCGCGACTACTTGCCGCGAAGCGCCTTGACTTCGGCGGGCTGAACGACTTCGCCGAGTTTATTGGTCCATGCGTTCCGCTCGTAGGCGACAACGGCCGCGATATCGGTGTCACTCAACTGCGCAGCGAAGGCCGCCATTGCGGTACCCGGCTTGCCGTTGATGACGATCTCCAGGTGAGCCTGTTTCGGACCCATGACGATCTTGGAGCCGTCGAGAGCGGGGAACACCGGTGGCAATCCCTCGCCGTTCGCCTGGTGGCACGCCGCGCAGTTGGCGGTGTAGACCTTCTCACCAAGCGCAAGCAGTTCGTCAAGCGCCCAGACCTTGTTCGGGTCCTCCGCCACCGCCGCCAGCTGAGTCTTCTGCTCGGCAACCCACGCCGCGTACTTCTCCGCGGAGACGACTTCGACCACCACCGGCATGAATCCGTGGTCCTTGCCGCAGAGCTCCGAACACTGACCGCGGTATGTACCCTCCTTCTCGGCGCGAAACCAGGTGTCGCGCAAGAACCCGGGGACCGCGTCGGTCTTGACGGCGAAGGCCGGTACCGACCAGTTGTGAATCACATCGTTGGCGGTGGTCAGGATGCGCACCTTCTTGCCGACTGGCACCACCAGCGGCCGATCGACCTCCAGCAAATAGTGCTCACCCTTGGGGGCCTTGTTTTCGATCTGGTCGCGCGGCGTCGCCAGCACGCTCATGTACTTGACCCCGGCGGCGTCGCCGGTAAGGTACTCGTAACCCCACTTCCACTGGTACCCGGTAACCTTGACCGTGAGATCCGGCTGCGAGGTGTCGCGCATATCCACCAGCGCTGACGTGGCCGGGAAGGCGATCGCGATCAGGATCAGCGTCGGTACGACGGTCCATGCGATCTCCACCGTCGTGTTGTCGTGGAAAGTGGCCGCCTTGTGGCCCTGGGACTTGCGATGAAAGACCAGCGAATAAGCGACGACCGCAAAGACGCCGACGAAAATGACCACGATTACCCATAACAGGAGACTGTGCAGCTCGTAGACACGCTTGGCCACGGCGGTCACCGGCTCCTGCAGGTTGAGTTCCCAGGCCGCGTTGGCGGCGCCACTGAGCACCGCGAGCAATCCCGCGCACAGCCGTCCGGCGAACGCCGGTCGCAAGCGATTGCTATCGCGATTATTGTTTGAGTTTCGTGCCATCTTCTCCCTCTCACCATCAGGTTACGCGGCGCGCAGCACAGCGGCGGCGCAAGCACCTGACGTTGTCTAAAACGTGCCAATAAGGATCCTGTCGAACCCCGTTCCAGTTTTTCACCAGCGGCGAAGGTTAACACAATCCAATTGATCTGGATCAATGTCGCGGCCAAAAATCTTACGGGAATGGCACCAGAAGCACGCCCTGAGCCAAGCTCAGGTCGCCGTCCCGCCAGCAGTCGATGGCCACCACGATGCGCACACCGAGGACCGTGCGCGCACGACACACGTGCCGGTGGCAGTGATGTGTAGCACCACCGGTTGCCAATCACCGATCCGGCTGCGGGAGACAGCAATTTCTTCAGTGCTGCAGCCGCCCGCCTTGCTGGGCCGCGTCGCGATCACCAGCCAAGACGAATGCAATCATGCTGTTGGGCCGGGTTGTTGGCAACGGCGTCTGGCCCCGTGCTAGAATTTCGCGGTCGATACCTTGATTTGGGTCAACTCCAGCCAGGCCGCGCCTGAGTCTGGCCATCCGGGAGGGGGGTTGATGAGCCTGGTTGCTGCACAGACACTGACCGTGCGAACGTGGGTGGCCCGCCCGAACAACTCGCTTTCGGTATCCGCACGCAACTGGGTGTTTGCCGTTACGGTCGCCGTTTCCAGCAGCATCGCCCTGGTCTTCTCTTATTTCGGCGCCTGGCCGGTAGTTCCTTTCACAGGCCTGGAGCTGGCGTTGCTGTGGTACGCGTTGCGACATGTCGAAGCGGCCGCCAGAGATTTCGAGAAGATCACTCTTGAGTCCGGGCGGCTGATCATCGAGAGCCGACGGGGCCAACTGGTCGAGCGTCATGAGTTTCATCCGTACTGGGCACGTTTGCATTGTTTCAAGCCGGCGGGACAGTACAACCACCGCTTGCTGATCGGCTCGCATGGCAAGCAGGTCGAAGTCGGCCGCTTGCTGACCGAGGAACAGAAGATGGCGCTCGCCACCGAGCTGAAGAACAATCTGGGAGCGGTCTGGCCCGACCACCCGCGCTAGCTAGGGGATGCGATTGAACAGGCTTTATCGTCTGCTGCGGCTGCCGGGCTGCTCGCCAGCGCTGCTTGCGGCGGCGCTTCCTTCGCGCGCAGGCGCTGATTACAGCGCCAGCTTCGCGACGCAGGTCGCCGGTATCGGCCACGAGTCGCTGCCAGTGCACGGCTATTTCCTGGCCATTCTGGCGGTGTTGTTCGTGGCGCTTTTTGGCATCATGGTTTACACCATGGCCAGACACGGCAAAAGGGGCAGCGATCACCTGGAGAAGGTCGCCGGGTCGAGCGGGGCGGTTCAATGGTTGTGGGTAATGGTACCGTTCGCCATTCTGCTGTTCGTCGACTACGTGCTGATCAGGCTCCACTTCACGAGTTGAGCGACGGCGTCGCTACCGGACGATGGATTGGCTGGGCAAAGGTGATCGAGCAGGCGGTGCGGAGACGATGCAAAGGGCTCGACCGCGTGCTGCGGTATTCGTGGGCAGGATAGAACAGGAAAGCATATGGCAGTATTGAGTACCAGTCCCCGACGTTCGCTGGGGCAGCGCCTGGGGGCTTTCTTCGAGCTGTGCAAGCCGCGGGTCAACAGCCTGATCGTATTTACGGCCATGATCGGGATGTTTCTGGCGGCTCCGGCATTTCCTCCGTTCGGGGTTTTTGTTGCGGCGTCGGTCGGTATAGCGCTGGTCGCGGGCGCCGCGGCGGCGATCAATTGCCTGATCGAGCAACATGTTGATGCGCTGATGGCGCGTACGCGCGCCCGCCCGACGGCCCGCGGCGAAGTCTCGGCGACCGAAACGCTGACTCTGGCCACGCTGATCGGCGGCCTCGGACTGTGGATTCTCTACGCTTTTGTCAATCCGCTGACGATGTGGCTGACGCTGGCCACCTTTCTCGGATACGCGGTGATCTACACCGTCGTGCTGAAGCCGGCGACACCGATGAACATCGTCATCGGTGGCGCTTCAGGTGCCATGCCACCACTGCTCGGCTGGGCGGCGATTACCGGCCAGGTGGGTGCCGAAGCGCTGGTCCTGTTCCTGATCATTTTCATCTGGACGCCGCCGCATTTCTGGGCCCTGGCCTGTTACCGATGCGCCGACTATGCCAAATCCGGCTTGCCGATGCTGCCGGTGACCCACGGCATCCGCCTGACCTGCCTGCACAGCCTGCTCTACGTGGTAATGCTGAGCAGCGCGACCATCCTGCCCTACACCCTCGGCATGAGCGGTCCGTGGTATCTGGCGGCGGCGCTGATTCTCGACGCGATCTTCCTGGTCTACAGCGTCACCCTGTGGCGCGATTACAGCGACAAGCTGGCCAGATTGACCTTTCGCTATTCGATCATCTACCTGACGCTGCTTTTCGCCGCGCTGCTGGCGGACCACTTCCTGCGCTGATCGCTCAAGCCGCGAGCGCCGCCAGCAGTTTCTCGTGGATGCCGCCAAAGCCGCCGTTGCTCATCACCAGAATTTGATCGCCGGGGCGACTGCGGCCAGCAATCTGCGTCACCAGCGCGTCAAGATCGTCTTCGACGACGGCCATGTCGCCGAGTGGCGCGAGTGCCTCGGCGACGTTCCAGCCGAGCCCCCCCGCGTAGCAGAAGACCAGGTCGGCGGCGGCGACACTTGCTGGCAGCGAGGCCTTCATGACCCCCAGCTTCATGGTGTTCGAACGTGGCTCGAGGACCGCCAGGATGCGCGCTCCTCCGACCTTGCGCCGCAAGCCGGCAAGAGTCGTCGCAATGGCCGTCGGATGGTGCGCAAAATCGTCGTAGACATCAACGCCGCGGACGCTCCCGCGCAGTTCCAGACGGCGCCTGACACTCTCGAAACCGGCCAGGGCCGCCAGCCCCTGGGCGAAAGAGACGCCGACGTGCCTGGCGGCGAGCAGCGCGGCCAACGCGTTGTGACGATTGTGGTCGCCGGTCAGCTGCCAGCGCGTCTTGCCGAGCACCTGCGCCCCTTGCCGCAACTCCAGCGAACCATCGACGTCATCGCCGTCGATGCACCAGCCTCGCGGACCGTTGAAGCGCTCCACGTGCGTCCAGCAGCCGCGAGCCAGGACCCGCTCCAGACTGGCTTCCGCGGCATTCGAGACAATCAGTCCATTGCGCGGCAAGGTACGCACCAGATGCTGGAATTGCGTCTCGATCGCCGCCAGATCGGCGAAGATATCCGCATGATCGAATTCCAGGTTGTTCAGGACTGCGGTTCGCGGATGGTAGTGCACGAACTTCGAGCGCTTGTCGCAGAAAGCGCTGTCGTACTCGTCGGCCTCAATCACGAAGAACGGCGAGTGGACATCGTTTCCGGACAGCCGCGCCGAGACTCCGAAGTTCAGCGGCACGCCACCAATCAGGAAGCCTGGGCCGAGACCTGCGTACTCCAGAATCCAGGCCAGCATGGCGGCAGTCGTCGTCTTGCCATGCGTTCCGGCAACGGCCAGCACCCAACGTCCCTGCAGGACGTACTCGGCCAGCCACTGCGGCCCCGAGAGGTAAGGCAGGCCGCGGTCGAGGATTTCCTCGAGCAGCGGATTGCCGCGCGAAATGGCGTTGCCAACCAGGTAGCAATCGGGTTCAAAAGACGTCTGAGCCGCGTCGTAGCCTTCGATCAGTTCGATCTGCGCCGCTTCGAGTTGCGCGCTCATCGGTGGGTAGACGCTGCTGTCGCAGCCGGTCACCCGGTGCCCTGCCGCCCGGGCAAGCTGCGCAACGCCACCCATGAAGGTGCCACAGATGCCGAGGATATGAATATGCATGTCAGCGATCCAAGTTAGAATTGGCCCGAGGAAGGCGCGATTGTACGCCTCCCCGCGTGCTGCTTCCCCTTGCCTACCGTTGTGAAACCATCCATGAGCAGCCGACACGATCGCCAGCGCAAGGCCCCCCAGCGCGGCCTGATCGCCAGCGTCGCGGCACGGCTGATGGCCGAAGACGGCATCAGCGCACCCGCACTGGCCAAGCGCAAGGCGGCGCGCAGCCTCGGTTTTCCGGACAGTTCGCCGATGCCTGACGACCGGGAAGTCGAAGCCGAGCTGCGGGCCTACCAACGCCTCTTTCAGGACCAGGAACAGCGGGCGAGAAACCTGCACCTGCTGCGTGTCGCCGCCCGCTTGATGGCCACCATGCAGCGCTTCAATCCCTATCTGAGCGGGTCGGTGCTCGACGGTACCGCCGGCCGCTACGCGGAGATCGACATTCAGCTATTCACCGACAGCGCCAAGGACGTTGAAATCTTCCTGCTCAACCAGCGCATCGCCTATCGCCACAGCCAGCCGCGCACCGACCGCGCGGAGGCGGTCCTGACCATTTCCACCGACGACGCAGTCGCCAACCTGGTGGTCTATCCGCGCGATGACGAGCGCGTCAGCTTTCGGACACGCGATGGCCGCCTGCGCGAGCACGCGCGCCTCGAAGTGGTCATCAAGCTCCTGGGTGCGAACTCCCGGGCTGAGCGATGAGCCGGCGAAGCACCGTCCTGATCGGGCTGTTTGCCACGATCGTCGCGATTCTTGCGGGCTTCTACGGTCTATCGCAGCGTTTGGGTGCGATTCAGCAGACGACGCCGGCGTCTGCGACAACCGCGGTGGAGCTGTTCTTCGCCAGCGCGCTGGACGATGCGCGCGGGCAGCGGCAGGCGTTCTCCCAGTGGCAGGGAAAAACACTGGTGGTCAATTTCTGGGCCACCTGGTGTCCGCCGTGCCTGGAAGAAATTCCGTCATTTTCTCGTTTGCAGGCCTCCTATGCAGCGAAAGGGGTGCAATTTGTCGGTATCGCGCTGGACTCCTTGGAACGCGTCGGGGCCTTTTCGGAGCACCAGGCGGTCAGTTACCCGCTGCTGATCGGCGGCGTGCAAGGCGTCGAACTGGCGCAGCAGTTCGGCAACGCGAGCCTCGGTCTTCCCTACACCGTCGTGATCGGCCCAGAGAGGGACGTGCGACTGGTGCGCATGGGACCGTTGTCGGAGGTCGAGCTGGACCGTTTTCTTCGGATAACGACGTCTCGCTGAAGACTTGTTGCTGGACAATATGCCGCTATTTGCGGCAAACTTGCGCCCATGAAGAAGCAAAAGAACACTACGGCGGAAACTGACAAGGCATCGGCGCTTCCCCGCCTGCTCGTTCTGCACGGACCCAATCTCAATCTTCTCGGCACCCGCGAACCCAAGTACTACGGTTCGACCACTCTCGCCGAGATCAACATGGCTCTGGCTCACCGCGCCGAAGGCGCCGGCGTCGACCTGGAGGCATTTCAGAGCAATCACGAGGGAGCGCTGATCGAGCGCGTGCACGCCGCTGGCGAGCAGGGCGTCGCCTACATGATCATCAATCCGGCGGCGTACACCCATACCAGCGTCGCCCTTCGCGACGCCGTTGCCGGGACCGCCATCCCCTTCATCGAAGTGCACCTCTCCAACGTGCACGCGCGTGAATCTTTCCGCCACCGCTCGTATTTTTCCGACCTGGCGATTGGCGTCATTACCGGCCTTGGCAGCGAGGGTTACCTGCTGGCGCTCGAATACCTGCTCAGCAGGATTTCTGCAGAGTGAGAGCTTCGGCCGGCGGCTGCGGTCGCGTGGCGCCCATCACAACAATTGCCGCCCACACGAATATTCATCCGGAGAGAGTTCATGGATTTGCGCAAGCTCAAGAAACTGATTGATCTCGTCGAAGAGTCGAGCATCACCGAACTCGAGATCAACGATGCCGAGGAGAAGGTCCGCATCGTCAAGAATGGCGGGGCAATGGCTCACCACGCCTATGCGATGTCACTGGCCGGCCCGGCGCCGATGACCGCTGCCGGCCCGGGTCCAGCGACCGCGTCACTGCCCGCGGAGCCGGATGTTCCCGAAGGCGACGTTGTCAAGGCGCCGATGGTCGGTACCTTTTACCGGGCGTCGAGCCCCAGCGCCGCGCCCTTCGTCGAGGTCGGCAGCGTGGTCAAGGCGGGCGAAACGCTGTGCATCATTGAAGCGATGAAACTGCTCAACGAGATCGACGCCGAACGGGCGGGAACGGTATTGGCCATTCTGGTAGAGAACGGCGAACCGGTCGAATACGGTGAACCGCTGTTGATCATCGGCTAGGGAGAAGCTTCGCTCATGTTCGGGAAAGTCCTGATTGCCAATCGCGGAGAGATTGCCCTTCGCATCCAGCGTGCATGCCGCGAGCTCGGCATCAAGACCGTGGTCGTGCACTCGGAGGCGGACCGCGAAGCCAAGTACGTCAGGCTGGCCGACGAATCGGTGTGCATCGGTCCGCCGCCTTCCGCGCTGAGCTACCTCAACGTCCCGGCGATCATCTCGGCGGCCGAAGTCACCGATGCGGAAGCGATTCACCCGGGCTATGGTTTTCTTTCCGAGAACGCCGATTTTGCCGAGCGAGTGGAATCGTCCGGCTTTGTTTTCATTGGTCCGCGCCCGGAAACCATCCGCCTGATGGGCGACAAGGTATCGGCCAAGATCGCCATGCGCGCGGCCGGAGTTCCCTGCGTTCCCGGCTCCGAGGGCACGCTGCCGGAGGATCCCAGGGAAATCCTGCGCCTTGCCCGCGAGGTCGGTTACCCGGTGATCATCAAGGCTGCCGGCGGCGGCGGCGGTCGCGGGATGCGGGTGGTCCATACCGAAGCGGCACTGGCCAATGCGGTGACCATGACCCGCGCGGAGGCGCAGACTTTTTTCGGCAATCCGAACGTCTACCTGGAGAAGTACCTGGAAAACCCGCGGCACGTCGAAATCCAGGTGCTTGCCGACAGCTTCCGGAATGCGGTCTATCTTGGCGAGCGCGATTGTTCGATGCAGCGCCGTCACCAGAAGATCATTGAGGAGGCGCCAGCCCCGGGCATCCCGCCGCGCTACATCGTGCGGATCGGCGAACGTTGCGCCGAAGCGTGCCGACGGATCAACTATCGCGGCGCGGGAACCTTCGAATTCCTCTATGAGAACGGCGAATTCTATTTCATCGAGATGAACACCCGCATCCAGGTCGAGCATCCGGTCACCGAACTGATCAGTGGCGTCGACCTTGTCGCCGAGCAGATTCGCCTCGCTAACGGCGAACGACTTCGCTTCAAGCAGCGCGATCTCGACTTCCGCGGTCACGCCATCGAATGCCGAATCAATGCCGAAGACCCGTTCACCTTCGTGCCGTCGCCGGGCAAGATCACCTTCTATCATCCGCCCGGCGGCCCGGGCATCCGTGTCGACTCGCACATCTATCAGGGTTATACGGTTCCGTCGCACTATGACTCGATGGTCGCCAAGGTGATTTCCTACGGTGACAGTCGCGACCAGGCCATCCGTCGGATGCGCACGGCACTGTCGGAGATGAGCATCGAAGGCATCAAGACCAATATCGCCCTCCATCAGGAACTGATGCACGACGCCCGTTTCATGGAAGGCGGTACCAGCATTCACTATCTCGAACAGCGGCTGGCTGCCAAGAACGAGGTCCAGAAGGGCAGCTGACCGGCGCCAATCATCATGCCCTGGCTATCACTCAGTATTCAGACCGACGGCGCGCACGCTGAAGCACTGGCCGACGCGCTGCTGGCCGAAGGCGCGATGGCTGCCAGCATCGAGGACGCCGACGCCGGGACGCCCGATGAAACCCCGCAGTTCGGCGAGCCCGGATCAATCGCGCGGCCAGGCTGGGAGCGCTCGCGCGTCGTCGCGCTGGTCACGCTGGACACCGATGCGTCGCGCCTGGTCAGCGTCTGCGCGGCGACCGCCGGGCTCGACGAGGTGCCCGACTACACCCGGGAAGAGATTGCCGATCAGGACTGGGTTCGGGTGACGCAGGCCCAGTTCGTGCCGATTCGCGTCTCCGAACGGCTGTGGATTGTTCCCTCGTGGCACCAGGCTCCCGACCCCGGGGCGATCGTTCTGGTTCTCGACCCGGGAATGGCTTTTGGCACCGGCTCGCATCCGACGACTCGCCTGTGCCTGGAATGGCTGGAGCGCTGCGTCGCCCCCGGGCAGTCGGTTCTCGACTACGGTTGCGGTTCGGGGATTCTGGCCATCGCCGCGGCCCGGCTCGGCGCGACCGAGGTGCTCGGCGTCGATATCGACCCGCAGGCGGTGAGCGCTTCGATCAGCAACGCCGAGCGCAATCAAGTCGGGGCACGTTTCCAGAATGCGGAACGTGCGCTGGCAGGACAGTTCGACATCGTCGTCGCCAACATCCTGGCCAATCCGCTCAAGGTACTGGCGCCGGCGGTCTGTGCCCATGTGCGCCCGGGCGGAAGCCTGGCGCTGTCAGGGATCCTGTGCGAGCAGGCCGATGAACTGATCGCCGCCTACGCCTCCTTCCTGCCGCTGCGGGTTGCGGATACGCGCGACGGCTGGGTTTGCCTCGCCGGCGTAAAGGAATAGCTGATGAAAACGTGCTGCCCTGGCTGCCAGACCGTCTTTCGCGTCACCTCCGAGCAACTCAAGGCGCGCGCCGGCAAAGTGCGCTGCGGGCAATGCCGCAAGGTATTCAGCGCCCTCGAAAGTCTGCTCGACGACAGCGAGCCGATCATCGGCGCGCCGCTTCCGGCCGAGTCGCTGACGCGCGAGCAGGCTGCCGTGCCGTCCGCAACGCCGGTGACGCCCACGGTAGCGGTTCTGTTGCGCAGGCAGGAGATGGGCACCGGCGCCGAGATCGCGGCCGCTGATGAAAGCCCTGCCGAGCAAGCCCCTGCCGACACCACCCCCGCCCGCATGACCGCCGACTCGCTGCCCGACTCAGTGGTGGCGCCACAGCCTGTCGCGCAGGCCGACTGGTCGGCCGCCACACCTGACGAGGCCGCTGGCGCCGCGGGAAACGGCGACGCAGACGGCACGGTCGTGCCGCGCAAGACCAGAGTCTTCGCCAGCTACGTCAGGTGGCCGAGGAGGCCGTTCCTGATCGCCATCGTGCTGCTGGTGCTGCTGCTGGTCGGCCAGTTGGCCTTTCACTTTCGCGGCACCATCGTCCTGATCGCGCCGACCCTGCGACCGGCACTGACCATGCTGAGCGAAGCGTTCGGTACGGACATCCCGCTGCCGCGTCACGCCGACCTGGTGAGCATCGAGACCTCCGAACTGCAGAGCGAACCGGGGCGCAACAAGCTGCTGGCCCTGCAGGCAACACTACGCAACCGCGCCAGCTATGCGCAAGCCTACCCGGCGATCGAACTGACGCTTACCGATACCGACGACAAGGCCGTTGCCCGGCGCGTCTTCATGCCGGAAGAGTATCTCCCGGCGAGCGCGCTGGCCGACAAGTCGTTCCGCGCCAATGGCGACGTCGAGGTTCGCCTGTCGCTTGACGCCAAGACGGTCAACGCGGCGGGCTACCGGCTGTACGTCTTCTATCCGTAATCGCCACCTTGGGGGCGAGCATCGGAACCGATCAGCCACGGCGGCAGATTCCATCCCCTCAACACCTCGTTCAGATTGCCATAAAATCCATGTCCACACTCATTTGCGGCTCGATCGCCTTCGACAACATCATGGTCTTTCATGATCGCTTCAAGAACCATATCCTGCCCGAACAGATTCACATCCTCAACGTCGCTTTCCTGGTTCCCGAGATGCGGCGGGAGTTTGGCGGTTGCGCCGGCAATATTGCCTATAACCTCAAGCTGCTCGGCGGTGACCCGCTGATCATGGCCACCGTCGGCGACGACGCCGACCGCTACCTGCTGCGGCTCGACGACCTCGGACTATCGCGGGCGCACGTGCGGCGGATCGCCGACAGCTTTACGGCGCAGGCCTTCATCACTACCGACCTCGACGACAATCAGATCACCGCGTTTCACCCCGGCGCGATGACCTATTCGCACCTCAACCGGGTGAGCGATGCGCCGGGCGCGACGCTCGGGATCGTTGCCCCTGACGGGCGCGACGGCATGCTGCAGCACGCCCGGGACCTGGCGACAGCGGGCATTCCCTTCGTTTTCGACCCCGGCCAGGGTTTGCCGATGTTCTCGGGCGACGACCTGATGCAGTTCATGGAGCTGGCCAGTTACGCCTGCTTCAACGACTACGAAGCGAAGCTGCTGTGCGACCGGACGGGTCGATCACTCGAACAACTGGCTGGAGAAGTCGAAGCGCTGGTCGTCACCCTCGGCGGCGAGGGTTCACGCATTCACGCCGGCGGTCGGTGGCACGAGATTCCCTGCGTCAAACCCTACGCTGTTATCGATCCCACAGGATGCGGCGACGCCTACCGCTCGGGCCTCCTGTACGGCATCGCTGCCGGCTGGGATTGGCAGCAGACCGGCCGGCTGGCGGCGGTAATGGGAGCGATCAAGATCGCCCATCGCGGTGGCCAGAACCATCGCCCGACTCGCAGCGAGATCGCCAAGCACTTTGTCAAGGCGTTTGGCAGCGCTCCCTGGTAGAGGCCCTTGCCGGGCTGGTGGCAGCCGACCGGAACAGCCATCCGTCACCGCCGATGGCGAGCCCGCTGGCGACCTAACCCAGCTTGCACTCGTTGGCCAGCGGCTGCCCGGTCCTGGCATCCATCAACACGCTCTTCCAGGGCAGGTCTATCCACAGCAGGCCATTCTGCCGGTCTTCGTAACGCGGCAGGCCGGAGGTCGAGTCGTAGCGCAGCAGTGTGCGGCGTTGGCCCTGCCAGCCGAGCTCGATCAGATTGCTGTTGATCGCATCGCGCTGGACCTGGACCCGGCGTCCGGCCTCGCAACGATAGACCCCGCTGGCCAGCTGGAACTTCAGTTGCTGCCCCTCGCTGCGGACCGCCGGCTGACGAACCGGTGCCGCCGGCTGCGGTGCCGTGGTCAGGCAGGCGGACAGCATGGTGCCCAGGACAGTGATGATGATCGGGTGATACCGCCTCACGCTCTAGCCTCAAGTACTTGACGAGATCCGCAAGGTAGCATCACAAGCAGCTGAAAGGCCAGCGATTTCGCTGTTCCGCGCGACTTGCGAGGTGCACGCGGGCGGCTCGCGGCGCCGGTGGTGCTGGCCTTTCGGCAGATGCGCCGGGCTCGCGTCTGGTCGCAATCCCGGGCCCGAGTGCGGCGATTGACTGCGGTTGACAGGGCCGAGCGGGCCAGAGACACTCTGGCCGGTGCCCACCATCCCCAACCTTTGTGCCCCGGACGATGAATGAACGCGACGCCCTGCTGACCACGGCTCTACGGGCGCTTGAGACCGTCGACGCGGACCGTCAGACCTGGACCGACAGCGATCGCTCGTGGGCCAGCCAGGCTGCGGCGGAAGTCGTCGGCGAGGCGGCAAGCGCCGCCGTCTTCGTCGCCCGCCGCGCAGGTCTCGCGCTGGAGCGTCTGCGGGCCCGCGACGCCGGCTTCGCCCAGGTCGTCGACGGCCTCGTGTGGCGGCCGTGGATCGGGGCACTCGTAATGACCGTGGCGTTTTTTGCAGGCGTCGCCAGCGACCGTATCGGCTCCGGGCGAGAGGTCAATCTCCTGGCGCCACCGGTAATCGGACTGCTGACCTGGAACTTGGCGGTCTACCTGCTGATCGTCGTCGGCTGGCGTTGGCGCAGGAGCACTCCGAGCCGCCAGCCGGGGCCCCTGCGCCGCCTTCTCGGCGGTGGCTTACTGGCTCCGGAACGATCGCTGCGCCAGCGCGGGGCGCACATCCCGGCAGCGGTGCTGGCCCGCCTGATCGGCGACTGGAGCACAACCGCGGCGCCGCTGCATGCCGCTCGCGCCGAACGCATCCTCCATTTCTCCGCGGCGCTGTTCGCCGTCGGGATCATCGCCGGACTCTACTTGCGAGGGTTCGCCTTCGAATACCGCGCGGCCTGGGAAAGCACCTTCGTCGGCGCCGAGGCCGCGCACCGCATCCTGACGGTGATGCTGGCGCCTGGCTTGTGGCTTACCGGCGGGGCCTTGCCCGACGTCGACGCCCTGGCCGCGATTCGTTCCGGGGCCGCGCCGGCGACCGCGAATGCGGCGCCCTGGCTGCACCTGCTGGCGGCAACCATCGTCGTCGTGGTCGTCGTGCCGCGAGTTCTTGTTGGGCTGCTTAGCGCCTTGGTCGAGCGACGCCGGTCCAGGCAACTGATTACCCGCTTCGACGACCCGTATTACCAGCGACTGCTGCACGGCTACCACGCCGGCCCGGTTCATCTGAAGGTAGTTCCCTATAGTTACCGCCCCCTGCCGGCCGCGATGGCCGGGCTCCAGCTCCTGGCCAACCGGGTTTTCGGGAGCCACGCGACGATGATCTGTGCGACACCGGTGCGCTATGGCCAGGAGGATTCGTTGCCGCCTGCGTCGCGGCCCGACGGCAGCGGTCCGACGGTCGCGCTGTTCAGCCTGGCAGCGACCCCCGAACGTGAAACGCAGGGCGCTTTCATCAGTGCCTTGCGCTCTGCCGGCGGCAGCGCGCCGCTGCTGGTGCTGGTCGACGAAAGCCCGTGGCACGCCCGCTTCGACGCTGACAGCAAGCGTCTCGACGAGCGCCGTTCGGCATGGCGGGCCGAACTCGCTGCCGCCACCCCCTTCGCCGAAAGCACTGGCAAGACCGACCGCTGCATGGCACCGGTATTCGTTGATCTGGCGCAGCCCGATCTGGCCTCGGCACAAGGCGAGATCGAGCGCCGCCTGGAGGGCTCGTGATGAACGACGGTCTGATCTCCCTGTCGCTGATTTCGCACACCAATGCCGGCAAGACGACGCTCGCGCGCACCTTGCTCGGGCGCGACATCGGTGAAATCCGTGACGCGCCGCACGTCACCATCGACAACACCGCCCATTCGCTGATCAGCACACCCGCCGGCGACGAGCTGCTACTCTGGGACACGCCGGGATTTGGCGACAGCGCGCGGCTTGCCAAACGTCTGCGTCAGCAGGGCAACCCGATTGGCTGGTTCCTCGGACAGGTATGGGATCGCTTTCGCGATCGTTCGTTCTGGTTTTCGCAGCAGGCGGTAGCCAATGTCCGCGACCAGGCGGACGCCGTGCTGTATCTGGTCAACGCCTCCGAGGAGCCGGCCGACGCCGGCTACCTCGAACCCGAGTTGGCCGTCCTGGAGTGGATCGGCAAACCGGTGATCGTTCTCCTGAACCAGACTGGCCGCAGCCGGCCTGGCGACGAAGAGGCCGCCGAGCTCGATCGCTGGCGACAGCTGATGGGCGGCTATCAGGTCGTTCGCGCGGTGCTGCCACTGGACGCTTTCGCACGCTGCTGGGTGCAGGAGATCACCCTCCTGCGCGAAGTTCGCAAGGCACTGCCAGCCACACGCGAGGCCGCCTGTTCGCGCCTGATCGACGCCTGGCAGCAGCGCCGCGAGGCGCAATTCGACGCCTCGATGGGCGTCCTCGCCGAAACCGTGGCGCGCGCCTCGCTGGACATCGAAACACTGCCCGAAACGCGAATCAAGGGCGCTCTGCGCGATCTTGGCCGGGCGATGGGGGTGGGCCACAAGGACGGCGACGACGACAAGGCGAGCGCTTTGCGGGCACTTGGTGGGCGTGTTGATGCCGACCTCAGGGCGGCGCTTGATCGTCTGATCGGTATTCACCAACTCGCTGGCCAGGCCAGCGAAGATCTGCTGCGACGGATGGCGCGCACGGTGACCCTCGAAGCGCCGGTCAACGAGAAGAAAGCGGCGCTGATGGGCGGCGCGCTGTCCGGTGCGCTGACCGGAATTGGTGTCGACATCGCGCACGCCGGACTCACCCTCGGCGCCGGCATGCTTACCGGCGCGGTCCTGGGCGCGCTGGGTGGGGCCGGTATCGCGCGCGGCGTCAACATCGCGCGCGGCCGCCGCGGTACCACCTTGCGCTGGGACGACACCTTTCTCGTCGAACTCGTGGTCAGGTCGCTGCTGCGCTACCTGGCGGTGGCGCATTACGGGCGTGGGCGCGGCGAATGGCGCGAGACCGAGTATCCCCCATTCTGGCCGCCTCTGGTCAGCGCGGCAGTGGCCGAGGCCAGCGACGCGCTGATCGCGAGCTGGTCGGTGCGCGATCCCGGCCAGGACCCGATCGTCATCGCCACGCGTGCTCGGGCGGTAATTGACGAAATCGCCCGGACGATCCTCGAGCGCCTTTATCCGGGAACACTCGACAGCGCGGCCGAGTCGTCGGCAAACGACGCCGGAGGCTGATGATCATGGAGTGGATAGCGCTGGTCATCGCCGGTGTCTTGGAATGGGGCTGGCCGGTCGGCCTCAAACTCGGCTGGTCGGACACCGGGGCGCTCTGGGGCTGGCTGGCCTTTGCCGCCGCGAGCATGGCGGCGAGCGGCACGCTGTTACTGATCGCCCAACGTCGGATCGCCATGGGCACCGCCTACGCAGTATGGACCGGCATCGGCGCGGTCGGCACCTTCCTGCTGGGCATCGCCATCTTTGGCGAGGCGGCGAGCATCGAGCGCTTTGTTTTCGTGGGCCTGATCGTCGCCGGCATCGTCGGCCTCAAGATCGCTTCAAAATAGGCGCCACGAACAATGGACTGGGTAGCACTCCTCGTCGCCGGCGTCTTCGAGTGGGGATGGCCGGTCGGCGTCAAGCTCGGGCAGACCGAGCGCGGCATGCATTGGGGCTGGATCGGCTTCGCCATCGTCTGCATGGTCGCCAGCGGCGCACTGTTGCTGTACGCGCAGCTGAGCATTCCGATGGGCACCGCGTATGCCGCGTGGACCGGCATCGGCGCGGTCGGCACCTTCGCGCTCGGCATCGTGGTGTTCAAGGAGCCCGCCAGGGCTGGCGCGCTTCTTCTGCATCGGGCTGATCGTCGCCGGCATCCTGGGCCTCAAGCTGGTTACTTAGTTCTACCTTGCCGGATTCGTTTCACATCATCGGACTGGGTCATGTAACAAGATCTATGCTGTCAAGATTCTTCAATCCATTCATGGAATTGTGAATTCCATGGTCAATGCCAAGCGTGCCAGCAGCATGCCTGACTACCAGGTGCGGCGCTGGCCGGCGTGGCGCCATCACATTCACTGGCGTTCAAGCTCGAACGACGACGGATCAGGCAGGGCCTCGAGAAGAACTTCGGCCAAATGAGCACGCTCTTCCGGGGACAGCGCGCAAGCTTTTCGCTCCAACCCGTTCAACAAAGCGGACATGTGGTGTGCTCCGTAGCGTTGCCGGCGACATGCTACGTGTGCCGTGAGCAAAAGTCGTGAACGCCGCTGACGACCCACTCGCAGTCAGAGCTTGGGCCGCGACTCCCCGACTCAGCGCTGACCCAACCCCGGGCGAGGGCACGACGGATCGTCGAGCCGTCGCATGCCGAGTTTGACCATGATGCTCTCGGCCGGGCAAAAGCGGGTGAAGCCGCTCTGCAGCAGGTTGGCGCCGACGAAGACGGTGAACCACAGGAAGTGTTTCGAGACGAATAGCGGACTGGCTTCGACGCCCAGGGCGAGCGAGACGAGGATGAAGCTGCCGGCCATGATGCGCACGGCGCGATCGGTAGTCATGTCTGGTACTCCTTTCGGAAGGCTGCGTAGTAAAGCACCGGGATTACCACCAGCGTTAGCAGGGTGGAAACGAGTATGCCGAAAATCAGGCTGATCGCCAGCCCGTTGAAGATCGGGTCGTCGAGGATGAACAGCGCGCCGAGCATCGCCGCCAACGCGGTCAGCGCGATCGGCTTGGCGCGTACAGCCGCCGACTGGATGATCGCTTCGCGAAAGTCGATACCCTGGTCGACCTGCTGCGCGATGAAATCGACCAGCAGGATCGAATTGCGGACGATGATCCCGGCCAGCGCGATCATCCCGATCATCGAAGTCGCGGTGTATTGGCTGTGCAGCAGGGCGTGCCCGGGCATCACGCCGATCACGGTCAGCGGAATCGGCGCCATGATGATCAGCGGCACCAGGTAGCTCCTGAAGTGCGCGACGACCAGCAGGTAGATCAGGATCAGCCCGACGCCGTAGGCAATGCCCATGTCGCGGAAGGTCTCGTAGGTCACCTGCCACTCGCCATCCCACTTGATGCTGTATCCGGCGTCCGGCGCGGCCGGCTGCGTGATGAACCACTCACCGAGCGTCCCGGCAGCGTGATCGACCCCCTCCAGCGCCCGACCGGCGATCTCGCTGCGCGCGGCGAACATGCCGTAGAGCGGCGAATCGAGCCTGCCGCCCATGTCGGCGACGACGTAGACCACCGGTAGCAGGTCCTTGTGGTAGACCACCTGTTCGCGCGCCAGTTGACGCACTTCGACCAGCTCGGAAACGGCCACCAGCCGCCCCTCTTGCGAGCGGACGCGCAGCTTGAGCAGCGTGTCGAGCGAACCCTGCTGCTCGGCCGGCAGCGTCAGGCGGACGGGAATCTCGTACTTCGAACCGGTGTTATGCACCGGCGTGACATCGTCGCCGGCCAGCGCCATGCGCAGCACGTCAACCACGTCGCTCTGCCTGACGTCGAGCATCGCCGCCTGGTTTTGCCGGACGCGCAGCACGGTCCGCTGGCCACCGGCATTGACCGAATCGTCGATCGCCACCAGATTGGGCGTTGCCTCCAGGATTTTGCGCACTTCCTTGGCGACTGCGCTCTGACCGCGGTAATCCGGGCCATAGACTTCGGCGACGATCGGCGACAGGACCGGCGGCCCGGGCGGCACTTCGACCACCTTGGCGTTGCCACCGGCACGCCTGCCGATTGCTTCGACCGCATCGCGGATCGACACCGCGATCTCGTGACTCTGGCGTGAACGCTGCTGGTGGTCGACCAGGTTGACCTGCAGGTCACCCAGCTCCGGCGCCGCGCGCAGGTCATACTGACGAACCAGGCCGTTGAAATTGATCGGGCTGGCGGTACCGGCGTAGGCCTGGTAGTCGCTCACCTCGGGCACCCTGGCGACTTCGGCGCCCAGCGCCCGCAGCACGCGTGCCGTTTCCTCGACCGGCGTCCCGACCGGCATGTCGAGAACCACCTGGAATTCGCTTTTGTTGTCGAACGGCAGCATCTTCAGGACCACCAGTTGCAGCGCCGCCAGCGCCAGCGATCCGGCGATCAGCACGATGATCGCCAGCAGCAACCAGCGGCGCGCTGCCGCGCCTCGCCGCGGATCGAGAAACGGTGTCAGCAGGCCGCGGAACAGGCGATCCAGCAGGATCTGACCGCGCGTGCTGGTAGCACTGTGCGGCGCGCCGTCCGGGCCATCGCCGGCCGCCGCCGCGTGCGGCGTCGTGGCCAGCAGCCGTGCCGCCAGCCAGGGCGTGACGACAAACGCGACAGCCAGCGAAATGAACATCCCCAGCGACGAGTTGATCGGAATCGGACTCATGTACGGCCCCATCAAGCCACTGACGAAAGCCATCGGCAGCAGCGCGGCGATCACCGTGAAGGTCGCCAGGATCGTCGGGCCGCCGACTTCGTCGACCGCCAGCGGGATGATTTCGAGCAGCGGCTTGTCGGGCTGCAGCGCCTGCCAGCGGTGGATGTTTTCGACGACGACGATGGCGTCGTCAACGAGAATGCCGATCGAGAAGATCAGCGCGAACAGCGAGACGCGATTGAGCGTGAAGCCCCAGGCCCACGAGGCAAACAGCGTTGCGGCGAGGGTCAGGCTGACCGCGACGCCGACGATCAGCGCCTCGCGCCGGCCCAGCGCAAAGAACACCAGCAGAATCACGAAAGCGGTCACGAAGGCCAGCTTGCCGATCAGCTTCTGCGCCTTGTCGGTCGCTGTCTGGCCATAATTGCGGGTGGTCGTGACTTCAATACCGTCGGGGATCAGCGTCCCCTTGAGCGACTCGGCGCGGGCGATCACCGCGCTGGCGACGTCGGCGGCATTGACTCCCGGCTTCTTTGACACCTGCACCGTCACCGCCGGAAACTCGCCGTCGCGGTTACCGAACCAGACGTACTGGTGGGGTTGGTCGGGACCTTCCTCGACAGTCGCGACGTCGCCGACAAACACCGGCTTGCGCTCACCGGCCTTGCCGCGCACGGCGACGACCAGTTGCCGGACGTCGGCCGCTGATTCGAGATAGGTGCCGGTCTCGACCAGCACTTCGCGGCTGTCGGCAACCAGGCTCCCGGAGGACGCCCGGCTGTTGCCGAGACGCAGCGCGACGGCCAGATCCTGCGGCGTGACGGCAAAGGCGTTCATCCGCTCGCTGTCGATCGACACCCGCAAGACGTGGTCTGGACCGCCGAGCGTCGACACGTCGCGAGTACCCTTGATCCGCTTGAAATCGACCTCTGCGGCGCGTGCCACCTGCTGGAGGTCGAAAGCCGAACGTGCCGGGTCGGCAGTCCAGAAGGTCAGCGAGACGATCGGCACGTCGTCGATCCCGCGTGGTTTGACGACCGGTTCGACGACGCCGAGGTTCGGCGGCAGCCAGTCGCGATTCGAGTTCACCGTGTCGTACAGGCGAACCACCGCGTCCATGTACTTGACGCCGACCGCGAACTGCACGGTGACCACCGCCATTCCCGGCCGCGAAACCGAGTAGACGTGCTCGATTCCCGACATCCGTGACAGCACCTGTTCGGCCGGCGTCGCCACCAGGTTTTCGACGTCCTGCACCGACGCGCCGGGAAAGGCAATGAACACGTCGGCCATCGTCACGTCGATCTGTGGCTCTTCTTCGCGCGGCGTCACCAGCGTCGCGAAGACGCCCATCAGCAGCGCCACCAGCGCCAGCAGCGGGGTCATCTGCGAGTTCGCGAAAAAGCGGGCGATACGGCCGGAAACGCCCATCGCTACTGGCCCGTGCGCTTGCCGGACTTGACTTCGACGGCCGCCTTGACCGGCTCAAGGACCACCCGCTCGCCAGCGTGCAGTCCGGCCAGCACCTCGACCTCGCCGGCACCGACCGACTCGCCCAGGCGTAGCTGGCGCAGACTCAGCGTGCCGTCCGCCAGCTGGACGTAGACCGCGGCCACGGCGCCGCGGCGGACGACGGCGGCCTGCGGGACGGTGAGCTTGCTGGCGCGGCCTAGAACGAAGTGCACCCGCGCGTGCATGCCGGGGACGATTCCGGCCATCCCGGCCGGCAGGCCAACGCGTACCGGCGAGGCGTGCGTCGCCACATCGGCGGTCGGCAGCACGGTGACGCTGCTGGCCTCGACCCATTTGCCGAGTTCGGGAAACTCGACCCTGGCCCGGACGACGCCACGCATCTGCGCCAGCCGGTACTGCGGGATGCTGGCGGTGACCCGCAGACCGTTCGGGTCGTGGATGGTCAGCAGCGGCTTGCCGGGCGTCGCCATTTCGCCAAGCTCGGTCAGTCGCTCGGCAACGATTCCCGAGATCGGTGCGCGTACCGTCGCATGGCCGACGCCGACGGAAGTCTGTCCACGCGCCGCCTGGGCGGCGTCCAGGTCCGCCCTGGCCTTGTCTACCGCCGCCTGACTGACGAAACCCTGCTGGCGCAGGCTCAGCGTCCGCTGGTAGCTGGCGCGGGCATTGATGTACAGCGCCGATGCGCCGGCCGCCGCTTCGCTGGCCTCGCGGGCATCGATCTTCATCAGCAGCTCGCCTTTCTGTACCGCCTGGCCCGCGTCGACATGCACTTCGACGACCCGACCGGAAACCTGGGCCGCCAGCGTCGCCTGGTTGACCGCCTCGACGACGGCCTCGACGGGCAGCGTCAGGTCGACCGGATGCGGCTCGACGACCACCGTCGGCAGCGGCTGCGCCTGGGCAGCGAGCGAGGCGGCGCTGGCCAGCGCCGCGAGCAGCGCGCGCCACCAGGGCAATCCGGGTCGGGGATCATTGATCATGTCCATAAGCGTATCCTGATATACTGACAAAAACAAGGGGCGCGGTCACCTTTGAGGTCGCCGCCGAGCGCTTCCTCTTGACGCCTGGGCGGCTTGAATGAGACAAAGCGGAAGTCCGCTCACCCAGCTCCCGCCATGAAACGTTTCCACTTTGTCGTCCTGGTCAGCGCCTTGCTGGCCAGCGCTTGCAGCCACGCGCCGTCCGCCACCCGACCGGGCGCCTCGGGCGGCGCCGAATTCCGCCAGCCGGAGGGCGCGTCGGGTTTGATCGCCCAGCCCGGCTGGCACGGCCAGAAGTTCGCCGTCGCCACCGCGCATCCGCTGGCCAGCGAGGCCGGACTGGAAATCCTGCAAGCCGGAGGTTCGGCGGTCGATGCGGCGATTGCCGTCCAGATGGTGCTGACGCTGGTCGAACCACAGTCGAGCGGCATCGGCGGTGGCGCCTTCCTGCTGCACCACGATGGGCGGGAAACGGTCGTCTTCGACGGTCGCGAAACGGCGCCGGCAGCGGTCAACGAAACGCTGTTCATCGAGGACGGCAAGCCGATGAGTTTTCGCGCGGCGGTGGTCGGTGGTCGCGCGGTCGGTGTCCCGGGAACCGTGCGGATGCTGGAGATGGCGCACGGCGCGTACGGCAAGCTGCCCTGGGCGCGGCTCTTCGAGCCAGCGATCGAACTGGCCGAAGACGGCTTCCCGATCAGCCTGCGCCTGTACCGCCTGCTCAAGGCCGACCGCCATTTGCGCAAGGATCCGAAAGCCGGCCCGTACTTTTACGAGCGCGATGGCGAGCCACGCGCCGTCGGTACGCTGTTGCGCAACGCCGAGCTGGCGAACGTCCTGCGGCGGATCGCCGCCGAGGGCTCGCGGGCGCTTTACGAAGGCGACATCGCGCAGGCAGTGGTCGATCGGGTGCACGATCATCCCGACAATCCGGGCCTGTTGAGCATGGCAGACATGGCGGCGTACCAGGCCAAGCGGCGCCAGCCGCTGTGCACCGACTACGCGCCGAGAGGCATGCGGCAGGCCCGCAGTTACCGGATTTGCGGCGTCCCGCCGCCGAGCTCCGGGGCGATCGCGATCGACCAGATCCTCGGCATCCTGAACGATACCGAGGCGCGCTTCCTGCGCTTCGATAACCCGCTCTGGATGCACTATTACACCGAAGCTGCGCGCCTGGCTTTCGCCGACCGCGCCCGCTACGTGGCCGATCCCGACTTCGTCGCGGCACCGGCCGGCAGTTGGCAGTCGCTGATCAGCCCGTCGTACCTGGCCGAAAGGGCGCGGCTGATCGGTCCGCAGAGCATGCGGGTGGCGACTCCCGGCACGCCGTCGCCACCGACCACCCACTATTCGTCGATGCCGGAACAGATGGAGTACGGCACCTCGCATATCAGCGTGGTGGACGCCTGGGGCAACGCGCTGGCGATGACCAGCACCATCGAGGACGCTTTCGGCGCGCGCCAGATGGTGCGCGGCTTCCTGCTCAACAACGAGCTCACCGACTTCGCGTTTAGCCCCACCGACAGCAGCGGCGCGCCGATTGCCAACCGTGTCCAGCCCGGCAAACGCCCGCGCTCGTCGATGAGCCCGACGCTGGTCTTCGACAATGACAGCGGTCAGCTGGTGATGAGCGGCGGCTCGCCGGGTGGGGCAATGATCATCCACTACACGGCCAAACTGCTCTACGCGACGCTGAACTGGGGGCTGACGCCACAACAGGCGATCGACCTGCCCAACTTCGGCTCGCTGAACGGCCCGACGCTGCTCGAAGAGCAGCGCTTCAGCCCGGCTTTCGTGGAAGCCTTGAGAACCCGGGGTCACGAGGTGAAGGAACTCGACTTGAGCAGCGGCCTGCAGGCGATTCGGAAAAGCAAGGACGGCTACACCGGCGGCGCCGATCCGCGCCGTGAAGGCAGGGTGATGGGCGAGTGACCCCTGGCGCCACTCTTGCCTTGCCGCTCCCGGCAGATGGGGTGACACCCTCATCGAAGATCATCACCGGCTGAAGAGCGTGTCCGTCAGACCATCGTTCTGGCCGTTGCTGATCGCGGCCGCGATCGCCGGCTGCGCCACCGACGGCAGCTACGAGTCGCGCCCGTCACCAATCCCGCGAGCGGACACTGCTCCGGCACCGCCACCCGACGCCGGACGGTCGTCGCCACCCGCTCTGCCACCGGCCACGACCGCGCCGCGACCGACGCCAGCGCCGCCCCCGCCAGCAGCCGCCCACCCGAGCGAACGCGAAGGCCGCGCGCTGCTCGACCGGCTGCTGCCGACCAACATCGGCGACCGCAGTGGCTGGGCGGGCGATATCGTGACGGCGTTCGCGGCGCTGCGGATTGTGCCAACTCCCGACAACGTCTGTGCAGCGATAGCGATCATCGCCCAGGAGTCGAGCTTCCAGGCTGACCCGCCGGTTCCCGGGCTGGCCGGGATGGTCTGGAGGGCGCTCGAAAAACGCCGCGAAAAGTACGCGCTGCCGAAAGTCGTCCTGGATCTTGCGCTGCTCAAGTCCTCACCCGACGGCAGCAGCTACAAGGCACGAATCGACGCGCTGCGCACCGAAAAGCAGATGAACACGCTGTACAACGACATGATCTCCGAACTGCCCGGCGGCAAGACGCTTTTCGCCGGCTACAACCCGGTCCGTACCGGTGGGCCGATGCAGGTCAGCGTCGAGTTCGCCGAGGAGCAGATCCGCCAGCGCCCCTATCCCTACCCCCGCCGCGACAGCGTCCGCGACGAGGTATTCACTCGCCGCGGCGGCGTCTACTTCGGAATTGCCATCCTGCTCGACTACCCGACCAGTTATAGCCAGATGCTCTACCGCTTCGCCGATTTCAACGCCGGTCGCTACAGCAGCCGTAACGCGGCCTTCCAGGATGCCATCGTGCGACTCGGCGGACAGAGCCTGACGCTCGATGGCGACCTCTTGCGCTACAAGGACGGTGTTCCGGCACCTGAGACCAGCGACACCCAGCGGGCGCTGCTGGCCCTGCGCCGGCGCCTGCAACTCGGCGAGGCCGAGATCCAGCGTGATCTCAAGCTCGAGAAGACCTTTGCTTTCGAACAGTCGGCGCTCTACCAGCGGCTCTACGCCATCGCCGACGTCTCCGGCGGCGAGCGAAGACCGCGCGAGATGCTGCCCAGGATCGACCTGAGAAGCCCGAAGATCAGCCGGCAGCTGACCACCGAGTGGTTTGCGCGCCGCGTCGACGGCCGCTATCGCCGCTGCCTGGAGCGGTACTGGAACGATCCTTCCACCTGAGACGCCAGCGCCGTACCTAGTGCACCGGGTCGGCACCACCGCCGGAGGAGTAGAAAGTAGACCACGCAGTCTTTGACGACCGGGAAACGATTGGCTATACTGCCGACCTCGTTGGCCAAGTAGCTCAGTTGGTAGAGCAGCGGACTGAAAATCCGCGTGTCCGTGGTTCAATTCCGCGCTTGGCCACCAGAATGCCTGAACAGGGCCTGCCCACCCGGCAGGTCTTGTTCTCCAGCAGCCTCCCGACCCCATGTTCCCGTGCCTTGCCGGAGCCGGAAGTTCCGAGATCGAACTCGGACGGGGGTCGAGTGGGCCCGTCTGTCGCTGGTCATGGACAGCGTCGGCCGAACATCCATGCAGCGCTCCCTGATGACCCTATTCTTCACATTTCCTGAGCCGACGGTGTCATCTCACTTGCGGTGCGAGGGCGGGGCTCCGGTACTGGGTGGTGCGGCGGCGAAGACCCTGCGGATGCCTTTGCTTCGCTGACCGCGCCTGCGATGAACGACTTTGTCGATCAGGGCGAGCAGACCCCTGAGATAACCGCCGACCGCGGACCGCCACCAGACGGGCAGGATCGTGGCGGACACGCGGCGTTTGGGCTGCGGGGCCAACCCGGAATCCATCGATCGACCGCGCAGCGGGAGAAGGCACAGTGATCAAGGCTGACGACAGGTCATTTTTCGGCGAACTGTTTAACAGCCGAAATGTCCTGCAGCAACTTGTCGCGCAGCAGTTGATCCTGCGCTACCGGCGCACCGCACTAGGCTATCTATGGACGCTGATCAACCCCTTGCTGATGATGTCGGTGATGGCCGTGGTCTTCTCCGCGCTGTTCAAGGCCGATCTGAAGACGTTCACGGTCTTTCTGTTTGCCGGGATGATCCCGTGGAATTTCTTCAACTCGGCAGTCACCCAGTCCGGCTCGTCGTTCATCAACAATGAGGGGCTGATCAAGAAGATCTACCTGCCGAAGATCGTCTTCCCGCTGAGTGTTGCTGTCGCGCTGGTGATCGATAGCGTGCTGTCTTTCCTGGCGTTGTTCGCGATCATCATCCTGATTGGCGGCTCTCTCTCGTGGGCTGTACTGTTTACGCCGATCGCCTATCTGCTGCTGTTCCTCTTCGCCCTGGGGATTTCGCTGATCGTATCGATCACGACGGTCTTCTTTCGGGACCTGCAGCATGTGATTCTGATTGCCATGCAGGGACTGTTTTTCCTGACGCCGATCCTTTACCAGCACGACGCGCTGGTCGGGCGAGTCGGCTGGGGGGTTGGTCTGAACCTG
>DPSD01000642.1:0-397 GCA_003538495.1 Accumulibacter sp. | reverse complement strand
GGTGGTTGGTCTGAACCCGGTAGTCCCCTTCATCGAGTTGTTCCGAGCCCCGCTCTATATGGCTACCTTGCCCAGCGCTGGCGTGATCATGCACGCCACCGTTCTCGCTTGCCTGGCGATGGCCGTTGGCCTGGTGGTTTTCAGACGGCACGAGAAGAAAATCGTTTTCAGGCTGTAGGCAGACATGTCAAGCATTCGTGTTGAAGATCTATCGATCAAATTCCGTATTTACCACGATCGCTCGCCGTCGCTGAAGGAGTATTTCGCGAACCTCTTCAAGCGGCAGCGCCCGACCGCCTATTCCGACTTCTGGGCAGTAAAGGACGTTTGCTTCGAGATCACGGCTGGCGATCGTGTAGGTATCATTGGCCATAACGGCGCCGGCAAGAGCACCTTG
>DPSD01000447.1:12327-22924 GCA_003538495.1 Accumulibacter sp. | reverse complement strand
CACGGTCATGCGTCAGGGCTGCTTAAACGACTGTCTGATTTCCGGGGACCACTATACATTGGTAGAATGGTGCCGCTGAACGGTAGTGAAAGATGAATTTTGCAAGAATATTTCCCACCAGGGTTGCTGTCGCCAAGGCGTCAACAGCCATGCTGCCGATGAGTGCTGCTGGTCGTGACGGCAGTAGATCCGTGGACGCCCGCCAGGAAGTGGCCGTGCCCACACCGCCGCCAGGAGGCCAGGTGACCACCGGTTCCAGCGCTGCGGCCGCGCACGAGCAGGAGAGCTCCGCGTCGCTCAGGTTCTCCCGTGTGCTGTTGCTGGGGCCCAGAGCGTGGGCGCTGTGGTGGCGGGCGCTGGTTCTTGGCATCGACCATCAGCGCATTCTCGAACAGGTCGAGCAGGACGCCAGTTTTTCGTTCAATTTCAGTTTCATGATTGTCGTTGCTGGCGGCATCGCGACGATCGGTCTGTTGCTCAACTCGCCGGCGGTGATCATCGGGGCGATGCTGATTTCGCCGCTGATGGGTCCGATCGTCGGCAGCGGCATGGCGATCGTCATGCTGGACGTCGAGCTTGGACGAAGGAGTTTCCGCACGCTGGTCCTGGGAACGGTCGCGGCAGTCGCTTTCACCGCCCTGATCGTCGTGCTTTCGCCGGTCAAGGAGCTGACGCCGGAGCTGCTGGCCCGCACTCGTCCGAACCTGTTCGATCTGATCGTAGCCATCCTTTCGGGTGCCGCCGGTGGCTATGCGATGATCCGCGGCCGCGGCGGCGCGATCGTCGGCGTGGCGATTGCCACCGCCCTGATGCCGCCGTTGGCAACGATCGGCTATGGCTTGGTCACCGAAAACTGGCCGGTGGCGCGTGGCGCGTTGCTGCTTTTCGTTACCAACATGGTGGCCATCAGCCTGTCGGTCGCCGCCGTCGCCGAATGGTACGGCTTCGGCCGTGGCGGATTGCGCAAGCGCTTCGCGCGGCAGGCTGCGATTTCCCTGCTGGTGCTGGTCCCACTGTCGGTGCCGCTGTTCATTTCGCTGAAAGCGATCGCCTTCGAAAGCTTCGCCCAGCTTCGCATTCGCAGTGTTCTGGAGGCTGGTGCGGCGTCGCTGCCGGAGGGGCAGCTTGGCGCCGTCGACGTGCGTTTCATCGACGGCAAGCCGCCACACGTACGGGCGATGATCTTGAGTGCGGCACCGGCCAAGGATCTGGCGCACGATCTGGAAAAGGATCTGCTGCGTGAATTGGGGCAGGGTGTCGACTTGCAGTTGACGCAGCTGCGCACTTCCGAGCAAGCGTCACCGCAATTGCTAGCCTACGGGCTGCCCGATTCCGCGCGTGGCAGCGTCGCCGAGAGTCCCCGCAGCAGCATCGCCGATCGCCTGCGGAGCACTTTTCCGCTGCCCTTGGCTGCGTTCGATGCGGATTCCGACATGCGCCGCATCACGCTGGTGCCGGAATCGCAAGCCGGCATTGATCTCGCTGCCTGGCGCGCCATGGAGACCGACTTGGCGAGGCGCCATGCCGATTGGACGATCCGCTTGCTGCCGCCGCTACAGGCCTTGCCGCCAGTCTATTTTGAACACGGCAGCAATGGACTTGACGGCGGCGCGCTAAATCGCCTGGAGACCATCGTTTGGGCCGCACGACGCTGGAAAATCGATCGCCTTGAAGTCGTTGGCCATGCCAGCAGCGACGGCGGTGGATCGCGGCGCCTCGCCGGCGTACGTGCTGAGCGCGTTGCCGAGGCATTGCGCGCGCTGGGTATCGAGGTCCACCCGCTGGCCCGATATCCGCTACCGAATCAGTTGGCCAGCGAACGGGAGGTCGGCGAAGCCGCATTCCGTACGGTATCGGTGATCGTGCCCGGCGGCATCAGGAAGGCAGTGGAGGAACGATGATCGACGGCGGTTTTCTAGGCCAATTGCTCGATTGGAGCGCTCGTCCGTGGTTCCGTCTGGGCAATACCGACATCACTTTGCTGCGGGTCGTCGGGCTGATCGTTATCCTCTGTTTCTTCTGGTGGTTTGCCTCGTTGCTCGAGCGCAGCTTGCGGCAGATGGTCCGCGCCGGCAAGATGGTCAAGCTCTCCGAACCAGCCATTTTTGCGCTCACCCGCATCGTCCGCTATCTGGTGTGGATCCTCGGCAGCATCGTCGGACTGGCGTATCTGGGCTTTGACCTCGCCAGTCTGGCGATCGTTGGTGGCGCGATGAGCGTCGGGATCGGCTTCGGCTTGCAGAACATTTTCAGCAACCTGGTGTCGGGAATTCTGATCCTGATCGAGAAGACGCTCAAGGTTGGTGATTTCGTCGACCTGCAGTCCGGGGTGGTCGGCAAGGTGACCGAGATTGGCCTGCGCTACACGCGGGTGACGACCAACGACAACGTCGACGTGATCGTTCCCAACTCGGAGTTCATCAACGGGCGGGTCACCAACTGGACGCTGGACGACAACCTGCGCCGCATCCACGTTCCCTTCGGCGTCGCCTACGGCTCCAGCAAGGACGCCGTCCGCGACGCCGTGACCGCCGCCGCGCGCCGGGTCAGCGGGACCATCGATCAGCCGGGTCGGGTTCCGGAAGTGTGGCTGGTCAACTTCGGAGAGAGCAGTCTCGACTTCGAACTGGTGGTCTGGGTCGGTCAGGAACTGGCCCTGTCGCCAGGGCGAACGCACGCCCGCTACCTGTGGGAGATCGAAACCGCGCTCGGCGTCGCCGGGATCGAGATTCCCTTCCCGCAGCGCGACCTGCACGTACGCTCGGGGCGGCTGACGGTGGATCTGGCGGGTGCGTCGCGGCCGTCTTCGCCAGGCCAGGAATCAGCGGCGCGGTGAGTTGCGCACCGTTCGCCAGCCTGGGCTGGCTGCCTTGCATTCTCCGGCGTCATTGCCACATCGCGCGCATCCGCGCGGCCAGATCGAAGGCCTGCTGCTTCGCGTCGTGATTGGTCGGCGCCGTTTCTGGCGCGGGTGGCCACGTCAGCTGCTCGAAGTGAGGCAGTAGCGCGTTGCTGATGAAGCGGGTGCGGCTGGCATAGAGGTGGCGATCGCCGAAGCCCGGTTGGTGGGTGATGTAAAAGCGCTGCGGCACGATGATCTCCAGTTCCTCCTTGGCGCGGGTCATGGCGACGTAGAGCAGGCGCCGTTCTTCCTCGATTTCGACCGCCGAGCCGGTGGCCATGTCGGACGGGATGCAGCCGTCGACGGCATTGAGCACGGTCACTGCCGTCCATTCCTGCCCCTTCGCCGAGTGGATCGTCGACAGGATCAGGTAGTCCTCGTCGAGCAGCGGCGGCCCCGCCTGGTCGCTGGTGGCGTTCGGCGGATCGAGTGTCAGCTCGGTGAGGAAGCGTTCGGCGCTGGCGTAGGTGGTCGCCATCCGCGCCAGTTGCTCGATGTCGGCCTGCCGGATCAGCGCGTCTTCATGCAGTCGCTCCAGTTGCGCCTGGTACCAGGTGCAGATCTGTTCGAAGGGAGCTGGCCACGGCGAGACCGCCGGATCGCTGCTGCTGATCAGCGCTGAAAACTCAAGCCAGGCGGCCTTGCCGCCTTCCGGCACGCGCTGCTCGGCGAGCAGCGCCCGGCCGGCCGCGGCGACGCCATTCAGCACCGCGCCAGCGGTCTTCGGTCCGATGCCTGCCACCAGCTGCATGGCCCGGAAACCAGCCAGCCGGTCGCGCGGATTCTGTGCCCAGCGCAGGATCGCCAGCACATCCTTCACGTGCGCCGCTTCGAGGAACTTGAGCCCGCCGAATTTGACGAAGGGGATGTTGCGCCGGGTCAACTCGATCTCCAGCCGGGCGCTGTGTTGTGCTGTCCGGAACAGCACGGCCTGCGCTTTCAGCCGGGTGCCGGCCTCGCGCCTGGCGAGCGCCTGCTCGACGATATAGGCGGCCTGATCGGCGTCGTCGCGCACGGCCACCAGCAGTGGTTTTTGCGATGACGCTCGTTCGCTCCACAGGTCCTTGCTGTAGCGCTCGCTGGCGAGCGCGATGACGCTGTTGGCGGCGTTGAGGATCGGCTGTGTCGAGCGGTAGTTGCGGTCCAGGGTGAGCAGTTGCGCCGGCGGATCGAAGTGGGCCGGGAAATCGAGGATGTTGCGTACCGTCGCGCCGCGAAAGGCGTAGATCGACTGGGCGTCGTCGCCGACCACGGTGAGACCACGTCCATCCGGCTTGATCGCCAGCAGGATCGCCGCCTGCAGGCGGTTGGTGTCCTGGTACTCGTCGACCAGCACGTGCCTGAAGCGGTCGCCGATTTCACCGGCCAGCGCCGGCTCGCCGACCATCTGCGCCCAGTAGAGAAGCAGATCGTCGTAGTCGAGCACCTGCTGCGCCTGCTTCGTTTGCACGTATTCGAGAAACAGCCGCTTCAGGTCGGACTCCCATTCGGTACACCAGGGAAAAGCCGATTGCAGAACCTCGCGCAGTGGCGCCTGGGTGTTGATCGCCGCCGAGTAGATCGCCAGACAGGTCCCTTTTAGAGGAAAGCGTTTGTTTTTCGCCGAAAAACCCAGTCCATGACGCACCATATTGATCAGGTCACCCGAGTCCTGTCGGTCGTGGATGGTGAACATCGGATCGAGACCGATCCGGCCGGCGTACTCGCGCAACAGCCGCGCGCCAATGCCGTGGAAGGTGCCCGACCAGGTCAGCGAGGGCGCGCCGGTCAGCGAACAAGTCCCGGCGCGCTGGGCCAGCAGCCGCTCGACGCGGCGGGTCATCTCGCTGGCAGCGCGGCGCGAGAAGGTCAGCAGCAGGATCCGTCCCGGGTCGGCCCCGTGGGCCAGCAGTTGCGCCACCCGCTGCGCCAGCGTCGCGGTCTTGCCGGAGCCCGCGCCGGCGATGATCAGCAGCGGGCGATGCCGATCATCGCCGGCGCCATCGTCGCGACCACCGATCCCGAAGGTGACCGCCGCGCGCTGTGCCGCATTCAGTTGCGCCAGCGGATCGCCGGTCGCTCGCGGCGGCGGCGTCGCCGCCGCTGGTTGGCGGCCGTCGTCCTTACGTTCTCGAAGCGCCCGCTTGACTGTCACCACGCACCCTCCGGCCACTGTAATTATCGCCAGTATAACGCAGCCTGCCTGCTTCGCCGGGCGGGGCGCAAGCTCAGCTGCGATCGGGTCCGGCGAAGTCCGAGAAGACGACTTGCGCGTGCGGAGCGAAGCCCACGCCCGGCGTGTCGGGCAGGGTCAGCCGGCCATTGGCGATCGCCGGCGGCGTGCCGGTGTCGTCAGCGAGGCACTCGCAGGTCGCCAGCCCGTGCGCCAGCGGGTTGTCCAGCGCCGCCGCCAGATGCGCGGCAGCGGTAACGCCACAGGCGCTTTCGACGCTGCTGGTGACGATGCATTCGAAGCCGGCCCCCGTCGCTCGCCGCGCCAGCGCCAAGGCGGGCAGCAGGCCGCCGGTGCGCGTCGGTTTGATCACCAGTCGGCGCACCGGGCGCCTGCCGAGGACCTCTTCGAGGTCCAGCGTCGCCAGAGATTCATCCATCGCGATGGCGATGCCGGTGCTGTCCTGCAAGGCCTGCAGCTGCTTGAGCGCTGGTCGGGCCAGGGGTTCTTCGACCATTTCGACCGGCAAGTCGGCGCAGGCGTGCAGGAAGCGCGCGGCATCGCGCAGGCCCCAGGCGCAGTTGGCGTCCAGCCGCAGTTCGACCCCCGGCGGCAGCAGTCGCGCCAACTGCTGCAGGCGGCCGATCTCCTGATCGATGGCGGTCATGCCGACCTTCAGCTTGAGCACTTGAAAGCGCGCCGCACAGGCGGCCCGAAGGTCCTGATCGTGAACGGCGGCGACGCTGCCGAGCGCGGCGTTGACCCTGACCGTCGGCGACACCTCGCTGACGCCGACCGCCCGGCGCTCACAGGCGCGCAGGTACGCCGCCAGCGGGAGTCCGGCCGCCTGCGCGATCAGGTCCAGCAGCGCTGTTTCTACGGCCAGCCGCACTGCCGGCGTGCTGCCACGGGAGCCATGATCGGTGGCCTGGAGGGCATCTCCGGGCTGTCGGCCGATCAGGCTGTGGGTCTGCCTCCGCAAACGCAGCGCGGTGTCCGCCGGGCATTCCGCGGCATTCCCCGGAAGCGGCGCGCAGTCACCGTAACCAGTGGCGCCGTCCGCCGTATCGAGGCGCAGCAGCCAGCCTTCGCGTTGCCTGAAACCACCGGCGGCGGTGAGCCAGCTTGCGCGTAGGGGCAGGCAGTAATGATGGACGCTGGCCGAGCGGATCTTCATCGCGGTGTTGAGCGCGTCGTACTGTTCTGGCTTGCGCAGCGTTCAGCAGCGCACGGCCATGGTGCGCAGCGCTTGCTGCTCAGGGCCGTCGCCGGTATTTCGCGAAATCCGGGGCCCGCTTTTCGAGCCAGGCATTGCGGCCCTCCTGGCCTTCTGCGGTCATGTAGAACAGCCCGGTGGCGTTGCCGGCGAGTTCCTGGATTCCGGCCAGGCCGTCGGTATCGGCATTGAAACCGGCCTTGATCATGCGCAGGGCCATCGGCGACAGCTGCAGCATCTCGCGGCACCAGCGAACGGTTTCCTCCTCCAGTTCGGCCAGCGGGACGACGGTATTTACCAGCCCCATCGCCAGCGCCGCCGGCGCGTCGTACTGACGGCAGAGCAGCCAGATCTCCTTGGCTCGCTTGAGGCCGATGGTGCGTGCCATCAGGCCGGCCCCGAGGCCGGCGTCGAAGCTGCCGACGCGTGGACCGGTCTGGCCGAAACGGGCGTTGTCGGCGGCGATCGTCAGGTCGCAGACCAGATGCAGGACGTGTCCGCCACCGATGGCGTAGCCGGCGACCATTGCCACCACCGGCTTCGGGCAGCGGCGAATCTGCATCTGCAGGTCGAGGACGTTGAGGTGCGGCATCCCGGATTCATCGTGGTAGCCACCGTCGTCGCCGCGTACGGTCTGGTCTCCACCCGAGCAGAAAGCCTGGTGTCCTGCGCCGCCGAGGATGATGACGCCGACCTCGGGGTCGAATTGCGCCTGGTGGGTGGCGTCGATCAGCTGCTCGATGGTTTCCGGTCGAAAGGCATTGCGTCGTGCGGGTCTATTGATGACAATGCGGGCGATGCCCTCGGCAAAGTCGTAAAGAATATCGGAGTAGGCCTTGCCAGCCGCGCGCGGCTGCCAGTCGAGAGCGGAGCGAATCATCTGAGGGGTCTCAACGAGAGGTGACGGCGGGCAGTATAGCCGCTGCCGATGACCAATTGACGATCGCCCGCAGACTGCTGACCACGACCTGGCACCGGGAGGCGATGGGCTTGGGCGCGAATCGCTTTTGAGGCGGGAGGGTGAGATGCATCGCAGGATTCTTGCTGGTGATCGACTGATCGCGGCCTTCCTCACCGGTTGCGCGCTGTTCAATTATCCACTGCTGTCGCTGTTCGACCGGCCTGACGAGGTCTTCGGCATTCCACTGGTCTACGCCTACATCTTTGCCGCCTGGGCGGTGGTCATTGGCTTGATGGCCTGGGCTGTCGAACGGCGTTTCAAGTAGTCGGGCCATGCTTGCAGCCCCGGTAATCATCGCCACCTCGCTGCTCTATCTCGGGACGCTGTTCGCGGTCGCCTGGTGGGGCGACAAGCGTGCCGACCAGGGGCGCTCGATCATCGCCAACCCGACGATCTATGCCCTGTCGATGGCGGTCTACTGCACCACCTGGACCTTCTATGGCAGCGTCGGGCGCGCGGCGGTGTCGGGAATCGGCTTCCTGCCGGTGTACCTGGGTCCAACGCTGGTGATGGCGCTGGGCTGGATCGTGCTGCTGAAGATGATTCGCATCGTCAAGGCCAATCGCATCACGTCGATCGCCGATTTCATCTCTTCGCGCTATGGCAAGAGCCATGGACTCGGTGGCCTGGTGACGATCATTGCCGTGGTCGGAATCATTCCCTACATCGCGCTGCAGCTCAAGGCGGTGTCGAGCACCGTCAGCCTGTTGCTCAGTTATCCGGCAATCGTCATGCCGCATCGCAGCGCGACGATGTCGGTGGGGGCCGACATCAGTTTCTACATTGCGCTGATCCTGGCGGCGTTCACCATCGTCTTTGGCACCCGCCATCTCGATGCCACCGAACGCCACGAAGGGATGGTCGCGGCGATTGCCCTCGAGTCCGGCGTCAAGCTGGTCGCCTTTCTGGCCGTCGGCATCTTTGTCACCTACGGCATCTACGACGGCTTCGGCGACATTTTCGACCACGCCGCGGCGGATCCGGATCTGCAACGCCTGATGACCGCGATTCCGTCCGGCAAGGGCTATACCAGCTGGTTTTCGCTGGTCGTCCTGTCAGGCCTGGCCGTCCTCTTCCTGCCGCGGCAGTTTCAGGTCGCCGTCGTCGAGAACGTCAACGAGGCGCACCTGAAGCGGGCGGCGTGGCTGTTTCCGCTGTACCTCTTGCTGATCAATATCTTCGTGCTGCCGATCGCCCTCGGTGGTCTGCTGCATTTCTCGGGGCAGGGCGTCGATGCCGACACCTTCGTCCTGACCTTGCCGATGTCGCAGCGGCAGGAGGGTCTGGTGTTGCTGGTCTTCATCGGCGGCCTGTCGGCGGCAACCGGCATGGTCATCGTCGAAACCATCGCCCTGTCCACGATGGTCTGCAACGACCTGGTGATGCCTCTGCTGCTGCGCCACAACCGCTCGGCGATCGAAGACGCGAAGGACCTCTCGGGTCTGCTGCTCGGCATTCGCCGCGGCGCCATCGTCGTCATCCTGCTGCTCGGCTACCTGTATTTCCGATTGGCGGGTGAGGCCTATGCGCTGGTCGCGATCGGGCTGATCAGCTTCTCGGCCGTCGCCCAGTTCGCGCCGGCGCTGATCGGCGGCATGTACTGGCGAGGCGGCACCCGCGGCGGCGCGCTGGCCGGGCTGTCCGCCGGCTTTGTGGTCTGGGGTTACACCTTGCTGTTGCCGTCATTTGCCAAGTCCGGCTGGCTTCCCGGTGATTTCCTGGCACAGGGGTTCTTCGGGATCGAGCTGTTGCGGCCGCAGCAGCTCTTCGGTCTCACCGGCATGGACGAGATCTCGCATTGCCTGTTCTGGAGTTTTCTTGCCAATATCGGCGCTTACGTCGGGGTATCGCTGCTGCGGCCGCCGATGGTCGCCGAGGCGACCCAGGCAACCTTGTTTGTGGACGCGCTGAGCGAAACCGGACAGGGTGGCGCGGTGTTGTGGCGGGGGCGCGCGCAAGTCAGCGACCTGCAGGAACTGGTCGGACGCTTTCTCGGACCGGCGCGCGCGCAATCGGCCTTCGCTGCCTTCTCCCGCCGACAGGGAAGCCAGGGCGGCGGGAACGAGGTAACGCCCGAGGCCGACGCCAAGCTGGTGCAGTTCGCCGAATCGCTGCTCGCTGGCGCCATCGGCAGCGCTTCGGCACGGGTAATGGTCGCCTCGGTGGCCAAGGAGGAACCGTTGAGCATCGAAGAGGTGATGCATATCCTCGATGAAGCTTCGCAATTGCGCACCTACAGCCGCGAGCTCGAGCGCAAGTCACGCGAGCTTACCGCGGCAACCCTGGAACTGCAGGCCGCTAACGAGCGCCTCCAGGAGCTCGATCGGGTCAAGGACGACATCATGTCGTCGGTGACGCACGAGTTGCGCACCCCGCTGACCTCGATCCGCGCTTTCTCGGAGTTGCTGCGCGACGATCCGAAGATGCATCTGGCCGATCGCGAGCGCTTTCTCGGGTTGATCGTCAGCGAGACCGAGCGTTTGACGCGGCTGATCAACCAGACCCTCGACCTGGCTAAAATCGAGTCCGGCAGGGCCGACTGGAATGGTTGCGAGCTCGACCTGAAGGAAGTCATCGAACAGTCGATCGCCGCAATCAGCCAGCTGGTTCGCGAGAAAGAGGCGCACGTCGAGGTCGATCTGCCCGATAATCTGCCACTGATTCTCGCCGACCGGGATCGCCTGATCCAGGTCATGCTGAATCTGCTGTCGAACGCCGTAAAGTTCCTGAAGCCCGGTAGCGGCCGGATTCGTGTCACGCTGAGTCTGCACGCGGACGGACTGCAAGTCAGCGTGGTGGACAACGGGCCCGGCATTCGTCCGGCAGATCAGCAACTGATCTTCGAGAAGTTTCGCCAGGTCGGCGACACGATGACCGCCAAGCCGTCGGGTACCGGTCTGGGGCTGCCGATCAGCCGCCGGATCGTCGAGCACTTCGGCGGCAGACTGTGGGTGGAAAGCGTGGAGGGCGAGGGCGCCACGTTTCGTTTCAGCTTGCCATTTGCGCACGCACAACAACAAGCGGTGGTGTAGTCCGGGACGCATGGTTCGTTTGGTGAAGGTTATTCATGAGCGGAGTGTTGATGAGCAAGAAAATTCTGATTGCCGACGACGAGCAAAACATCGTCATTTCGATCGAGTTTCTGCTGCGCCGGGAGGGTTTCGAAGTGTTGGTTGCCGGCAATGGAGAAGAGGCGCTGGCGATCGTTCGCGCCGAGCGACCGGATCTCGTCCTGCTCGACGTGATGATGCCCAAGATGAATGGTTTCGATGTTTGCCAGGCCTTGCGTGCCGACCCCGAACTGAGCGCCACGCGCATCCTGATGCTGACCGCCAAGGGACGCGACACCGAAGTCAGCAAGGGTCT
>DPSD01000447.1:0-12175 GCA_003538495.1 Accumulibacter sp. | reverse complement strand
CGAGGATGAATGGCTTCGACGTCTGCCAGGCCTTGCGCGCCGACCCTGAGCTCAGTGCGACGCGAATATTGATGCTCACCGCCAAGGGCCGCGACACCGAAGTCAGCAAAGGCCTTGGACTCGGCGCCGATGGCTACATGACCAAGCCCTTCTCGACCAAGGAGCTGCTCGCCGAGGTGCGAAAGCTCCTGGAGACGTAGATGCAGTGGCCGCACAAGCTGGTCCGGGCGGCGACGTTCGCCTGCCTGTTTGTGTTGCTGGTGGTGCTGTCGACGGCCGCCCTGATGGTCGCCACCGAAGCCGGCGAAGGCGCTGGCGGGCACTGGTCTGGGGAGCGGATCGCCGTCCTGCTGGTGTTGACGCTGACCTTTTCCGTGGTGGCTTGCTGGACCGTCGCTAGGGCCTATGCGCGCCATGTCAATGCGCCTCTGCGGATGGCCGAAGACCTGGCGGCAATGACCGCCCACAGTGGTCTGCGCCTGTCGGATCCGGCGACCGAAGAGCTGCGCGCGCTGGCCCAGGCGGCGAATCACCTGCTGGCCGCCCGCGATGCCTTGGAGAGTGATGTCGCCGAGCGCGTGCGCGAAGCGCGCGCTTCGCTCGAACAGGAACGGAGCCGGTTGGCCGCGCTGATGGCCGACCTGAGCCAGAGTGTGGTGGTCTGCAATCTCGATGGCCGAGTGCTGCTCTATAACCAGCGGGCCAAGCAGGCGCTGTCGCCCGGGGCCGATGGCAGCAATGCCGAATTGCTCGGACTCGGACGTTCGATCTACAGGGTCTTCGACAGGGCGCTCATCGAGCATGCCCTGGAGCGCCTGCAGCCGGTCGCCGGCGACGAGGCGAGGGGGGACGGCAGGCAAGGCATCGGCTCGGCGCAGTTCGTCACCGCCACCCGTGCCGGACGCCTGCTGCGCGCCCACATGTCGCCGGTGTTGGGTGGCGATGGTCAGCCCGGAGCGCTGGTTGGCGATCTCTCGGTGACCGGTTTCGTGCTGGTTCTCGAAGACGTGACGCAGACCAACGAACGGCACGCGCGCCGCGACGAGTTGATCCAGTCGCTGATCGAGGGGGGACGGGGTCCGCTGGGCAGCCTGCGCGCGGCAGCCGAAATGCTCTCCGATTTCTCGGACATGGCGCCCCGTCAGCGGGATCGCTTCCTGGGGGTCATTCGCGACGAGGCAGGCGCGCTGTCGACGCAGTTCGAGAAAGCGGCGGCGGCGTTTTCCAACGACTTGCGCGAGCGTTGGCTGCTCGAGGAAATCCTCGGCGTCGAACTCCTCGCCGTCGCGGCACGACGGATCGGCGAGCAGCGCCGCGGTGAACATCGCCCGCTGGCGGTGAAAACCGAGAACGTCGATGACAGCCTGTGGTTGCGCGTGGACAGCTTCGGACTGCTGCAAGCCTTGCGCTATCTGGCCTTGCGCTTGCAGGACGAGTACGAGGTGCGCGACGTGCGTCTGTCGCTGCAGCGCCACGGCCATCTGGCGCAGCTCGACCTGTACTGGGTCGGCACCTTCATGAACAACGAAGCGGCGATGAGCTGGCTGCAGGACCCAATGAGTATCGACGGCGAATCGTCGCCACTCAGCGTGGTTGACGTAATCGAGCGCTGCAACGGCGAGATCTGGTTCCAGCGCGAACGCGTTTCCCACCGAGCTTTCTTTCGGACCATGCTGCCGGCCGGCGAGGCGCCCAAGGATCTGCCGCGGGCGATTATCCCCGCGGCTGACGGCGAGCGCCCCGAATTCTATGACTTCGATATCTTTCGCTGGTCGGCGGGCAGTCATGAACTTGATGATCGACCGCTCGCCGAGTTGTCGTACACCGTCTTCGATACCGAGACCACCGGTCTGCAGCCTTCCGCAGGCGACGAGATCATCCAGATCGGTGCGACGCGAATCGTCAACCGTCGTCTGCTGCGCCACGAATGCTTCGACCAGCTGATCGACCCGCGTCGGCCGCTGTCGCAGCAATCAGTGAAGGTGCACGGCATCACCCGCGATCTGCTCGCCGGACAGCCGGTGATTACGGTCGTTCTGCCCACCTTCCACGCCTTCTGCGCCGACACCGTGATGGTCGGCCACAACGCCGCTTTCGACATGCGTTTCCTGCAACTCAAGGAGCGGCAGAGCGGCGTGCGTTTCGACCACCCGGTGCTCGACACCCTGCTGCTGTCGGCGGTATTGCACCCCAACCAGAGTACGCACCGGCTGGAAGCGATCGCCGAGCGTCTCGGGGTCTCGGTATTCGGACGCCATACGGCGCTTGGCGACGCGATGGTGACCGGGGAGGTCTTCCTGAAGATGCTGCCGCTGCTGGCTGAAATGGGGATCACCACCCTGCGACAAGCGCGCGAAGCCAGCGAGAGGACCTACCATGCCCGACTCAAGTACTGAGCAACTCGCACGCGCGACGCCGTTCTCGCCGTATGTCGCGCTTCGCCATCTGGTACGCAGTGTGCCCCTGACGGTCGGTCCGTCGACCAGTGTGCGCGACACCTTGCTGCTGCTCGACAGGACTCATGGCGATGCGGTGGTGGTGGTTGATGAGCAGACCCGGGTGCCGCTGGGAATCATCACCCTGCACGACGTCCTGCGGCGGGTGGCGATCGAGGTTGGCGATCTGCAAGCGCCGATTGCCGCAGTGATGACTGGTGGCCTGATCACCGTTCCCGCGGACAGTACCGCGCATCAGGCGAGCGTGGTGATGGTCCGTCGCGGGGTGCACCATCTGGTACTGATCGAGGCCGATGGCAGCTATTTCAATGTCGTTTCACAGTCCGATCTCTACACGCTGCCGGGCGCGCAAGGCAGCGACCTGGTGACCGCCATTCTCGCTGCGCGCGACCTGTCGACGCTGGTCACCCTGGCCGGCGACATCCGCGCGCTGGTTGGTCGCCTGGTGGCCGAGCGGGTGAGCGCCGACGCGCTCTGCAACCGGCTCTCGTCGCTCAACGATCTGCTGACCCTGCAGGTGATCGAACTGGTCGCCGGCCAGTTCGATCTGCCGTACGTGCAATGGTGTTGGCTGGTGTTTGGCTCCGAGGGTCGGCTCGAGCAGACGCTGGCCACCGACCAGGACAACGGGCTGATCTTCGCCGCCGAATCCGAGCAGCAGGCCGCGGCCTTGCGCGAAGCGTTTCTGCCTTTTGCCGGGGCGGTCAATAGTGCCCTCGACGCCTGTGGTTTTCCCTTGTGCAAGGGCCATATCATGGCCAGCAATCCACAGTGGTGCCTGTCCGTGGACGAATGGCGGGCGGCCTTTTCAGGTTGGCTGGAAAGCCCTCAGCCGGAGGCGATTCTGAATTCGAGCATCTTCTTCGATCTGCGCGGCCTGTATGGACAGGAGTCGCTGGCCAACGAGCTGCGCGCCTGGCTGCTGGGCCGCGCACACTGTTACCCCATTTTCCTGCGGGCGATGGTCGAGAACACGATGAACTGGGAGTCGCCGCTGAACTGGTGGAAGGGATTCCGCTACGATCTCGACAAGGAGTTCCCGCACACCATCGATCTAAAAAAACACGGCTCGCGGCCATTCGTCGATGCCGCGCGGGTGTACGCTCTGGCCCGCCAGATACCCGATACCAATACCATCGAGCGGCTGCGCGTCGCTGGCGAGCAGGTCGGCATCGCCGCTTACGATATGGCGGCGCTGATCGATGCCTTCCAGCACATCCAGCGCCTGCGGCTGGAGCAGCAGGTGAACGACCGGGCCGACGCCATCTCCAACCGCGTCGACCCCGATGAGTTGCACGAACTCGACCGCCTGATCCTCAAGGAGTCACTCAAACAGGTCGGCAATTTGCAGAAGCGCCTGGTTCGCGATTTTGCGCCGAGCTAGCCGGCGCCTGCGCCGCGGCAGGGGTGCGCCAGCGCTGCATGCTTAGCAGCCTGTTCAGTTCGGGCACGCCGTCGGCAGTCGCTCAGCCTGCGGCTCGGGCGCGGAAGTTCTCGGGTACTTCGGTAACCTGGCGCGTCGCGTAATCGAAGAACACGATTCCGGTCTTGCCGCGAGCGACTTCGCGTTGACTCGACTTTTCGTTGATCCCCCACAGCAGGTCACAGCCCTTGCTGGCGAACTCGCCAGCGCGCATGCGAACGACCATCACCTCGCCGTGAAACGCCTCGGACTTGTATTTTACTGCCGCGTCGGCGACGACGATTCCGACCCCCTCGACATTCAGCTCGGTATAGCCCAGCGACTGGAAAAAGCGCGCCCTGGCCTCGGATACCACCGACAGCAGCAGGGCGTTGTCAAGGTGCCCGGCGTAGTTCATGTGGCTTAGATAGAGCGTTACCTCGGTTGAGAATGCGAAGTGCTCCGGCAGCTTGATCTGAACTCTGGCCATGGGGTTCGGTGTGGGTCGGGCAGCAGTAAGGGGAGCGCCATGGTACCTGTCGACCGGCCTGCTGTCACGGCCGGCAGGCGCCGTGCCGAGGCAGCGGCCGGGGGTGCTGGGCCGCAACACGGACGGGACGGCTTGCGGGCGTACCGACCTTCGTCAGCAGCACCATAGGCCGTACCCGGACGCGGGTCCCGGTGACCGTTGACAGATGGCCACGCGTGCTGCGGACGCTCGTCGTGATCATTTTGCCAATGGCGATACGGTGTTCGTCGGTGGCACCGTCGATGATCATCATCAACTGCTCCTGCTTGAGGGGTGCTTTCATTGTGTTGATCCTCTTGCGTCATTCGTTGACTTGCGCGGTCGTTCCGGCAAGTCCGCTTTCTAGTAGTAGCGGGCGGTCGGCAGCATGAACTGGAGCGAGTGCAACAACTTGTCGCCCCGGCTGTTCAGCCAGGCGATCGCGCTGCGGGTGCCGGTGGCGATGACTTTGCCGGCTTCGATGGCGTGCTGACGACGTGCGCGTTCAACGATCATCATGATCTGGTCGCGGTTGAGGTCGGTTTTCATTTTCTTCTTCCTTGAGTCGTTTTCTCGGTTTTCGAGAATTCGATGTAGCGGTAGTTCGAGGTAACGGTACTTGCTGGCCGGTCGGGTGTTTGTGCCGTCTCAGTGGTGTGCGGTCGGCGACATCAACAGGGCGTGCAGGAACTTGTCGCCCCGGCTGGCCAGCCAGGCGATCGCCTTGCGGGTGGAGGTAGCGATGACTCCGCCGGCTTCGATGCTGTGCTGATGACGTGCGCGTTCAACGATCATCATGATCTGGTCACGGTTGAGGTCGGTTTTCATTGCGGTCTTCCTTGTGTTGTTCTCGGCTTCCGAGAGGTCGATGTAACTGTATTTCTTTGCCGGGGGGCCGGCAAACGATCAAATGTCAGCCAATGCGTGAGAAAATCTCATCCATATGACCTACCGCTTGCCACCGCTTGGCTCGCTGCGCGCCTTTGAAGCGGCGGCTCGTCACCTCAGTTTCAAGGACGCCGCGGCGGAGCTTTCGGTGACCCCGACGGCGATCAGCCACCAGATTCGGGGCCTAGAGGAGTACCTGCACTTGCCGCTTTTTCGCCGGTTGACGCGGGCACTGGAACTGACCAGCGAAGGTCGGGCGATGCTGCCGAAGGTGCGCGAGGGCCTGGAGTGTTTTGCCTGGGCGATCGAGAGCACGCGAACGCAGGTCGCCGGCGGACGCCTGGTGGTGACCTCGCCGCCCGCTTTCGCCGCCCGCTGGCTGATGCGTCACCTGCCCGACTTCACGGCCGCGCATCCCGAGATCCGGCTGCACATGGCGACCTCGCTGGATACCATCGACGCCAGCGATACTTCGCATGTCTCCGGCCTGGCCACCGTCGATCTGCGCGACGACGAGACCGAAACCTTCATTCGCTACGGGCGTGGTCAGTATGATGGGTGCCGGGTCGACCGCTTGTTCGTACCGGTCTACACGGCGGTTTGCAGCCCGCGTCTGCTGTTGGGGATGCGACCATTGAACGTGCCGGCCGATCTGCGGCGTCACAATCTGCTCCATAACGAGTCGCCGATTGACCTCTACGACCGCCCAAGTTGGGGGCAGTGGCTGCAGGTCGCCGGGGTCACCGGCATCGACGCGGACTCGGGAACCCGGATCAGCGACCCCGGGCTGTTGCTCTCGGCGGCGGTCGATGGCGTCGGCGTCACTCTGGCGTCCAAGCCGCTGATCGAGGCCGAGGTGGCCGCCGGCCGCCTGGTGGTGCCCTTCGATATTGTCATCCGTGGGCCGCAAGCCTATTACCTGGTGGTCGCCGAAGCCGTAGCCGATCGCCCGGTGGTGAGTGTCTTCCGGGAGTGGTTGCTTGGCGAGGCGGCCAAGGTGCAGGAGGAATGAGGCCGGGATTTGGCCCGGGAGCAGGCCGGCGCGGTGCGCCGACCTCGATCCAGATGCCCATTCGCGCATCCAGCGCTCGGCGAATGCCGACCGGCAAGGCTCAGGATGCGCTGGCGGCCATTGGCGAGCTGTCGCTGTTCGCCGTCGTCGGCTCGGGCTGCGGCTTCGCGGGCTTGTCCGCCGCGCCGCTTAGTTTCTGCACTTCGGCAGTCAGTTGCATCAAGCGCTTGGCGATCTGCTCGATATCGCGCTTGCTGGCCAGTACCAGAAAATCGAGTGGGCGGACAAGCCGTTTCACGAACAGCCGCTCGCCGCGATCGATGGTGTCGCTAGCGCCACTGATCAGTTCAGCGGACTTTTGCTCGATCTGGCGGCGCGCCCTCGGGCTGAAAGCCTTGCCTTCACGAACCAGCATTTCAAACGTCTGCACGCCACTTCTGGTCGCCAGCGAGTAGGCGCCGAGGCCAAACAGCCACAGCTTGCGTGCCGACTCCCGGCCTTTCAGCAGGAGTTGCTCATTGCTGACCCGGTCAACCAAGGTCGTCAGTTTCGTGCTCATTGTGTTTCTCCTTTATCCGGTGGGACATGTAAGTTTTCGCAGTTGCCAAGGCAGCTACCGAGAAGAAGTCTAGCGACCATCGCTAGAGGGCACACACTAATTGGCTGGGTGTTTTCCTCTAAAACGCAGCTGCGGTGATGCTGTATCCTTGGCGGACCAAGGGGCCGCGGTCAGCCGTCCTGGACTGTGTGCGGATGCTTTGCGCCTCGGCAAGTCCGGCCACGTCGCCAGGCCATGAGTGGCGTGCCGGTGTCGATGCGTTTGCCGCTGCGAGGCGCACCTTGCGGTACCGAACAAGACGGGCGAAGGGAGCGTGGATGAACAAACTGTCATTGCTGGATGTGGCCTTTTTCGTCGCCGAGTCGGAAGCCAGCCCGAAGCACGTGGGTGGACTGATGATCTGCAAGCGGCCTGCGCGCTCCCGGAGCACGTTTGCCGCGGATCTGTATCGGGATCTGTTGACCTTCACCGATGTCGAGTCACCATTCAACCGGGTCATTCACTTCTCCTTGACCGCGATGCCGACCTGGCAGGAAATCGATTCGGTGGACCTCGGGCAGCACGTCTTCTATCACCAGCTGCGCAGAGGGAAGAATGGGCGGCAGGAGCTTTACGCCGCGGTGTCGGAGCTGCATCAACCGATGCTCGACCGTTCCCGCCCGTTGTGGGAAGTGCACGTCATCGGTGGTTTGAGCGAGGGGCGTTTTGCCTTGTACGTCAAGATGCATCACGCCAGCGCGGACGGCGTGACGATGGTGCGTTGGGCAGCCGACTCGCTGGCGTCGACGGCGACCGATCTGGAACTGCGGCCGCTGTGGTCGGTCAGGCACGGTGCCGCCGACCGCCAGAGGAAGCGGCTCACGGACAAGATGACGCAGTCCCTGCTCGGCGACCTGACGGGTGTCGGCAAGCGTCTTCTGGGGATCGGGCGTCTGGCGGCGATGCTGCTTCTGGAAAGCGTCAAGCTCACCAAGAACGCCATCTCGCTGCCCTTTGTCGCCGATGGCAACACGCCGCTGACCGGACAGGTCACCGCCGGTCGCCAGTTTGCTACCGCCAACGTGGCGATGGCGCGGGTCAAGGAGATCTGCGCCCGGACGCGGTCGACACTCAATCACGTAGCACTGACCTGCCTCGACGGCGCCCTGCATCGCTACCTGGCCGACGAGGGCGTGGACCTGAAAAGGCCGATCACCATCCAGATGCCGGTCAACCTGCGCAAGGAAGGCGAGCGCGGCACCGGCAACAAGATCGGCATCATCCAGGTCGAACTCTCGCCGCCAACCGACGACCCCTATGTGCGCCTGCGCAACATCGGCTTTTCGCTGCGCAACGTGCGCTCGATGATCGACAGCGTCGCGCCCGACGCAATCGAGTCCTACACGCTGATCACCGGCGTGGTGGGGCAGCTCGCAGAGATGCTGGGCCTCAGCAACCGTCTGCCACCGACCGGCAATACACTGGTGTCCAACATTCCCGGGCCGCGCGAGTTCCTGTACATCAAGGGCGCCAGAATGGAGGAGTTGCACCCGATCAGCACGCTGCCCGCCGGCAACCTGTTGAACATCACCCTGTTCAGTTATGCCGGGCAACTGTTCTTCGGACTGATCGCCACCGATGAACTGCCAAACCTCGAGCGCTTGAGCGCTTACGTGGCCGAAGCCTTTACGGAGCTCGAGCAATCGGTTCTCGACGCGCACCAGCCTGCCCACTGAGCGTGTATTCTATGTCATCAGCAACGGGATCATTGCCGGCAGGAGCAGGGCTGTGGTCAGGCCGTTGAGGCCCATCGCCAGCGCGGCACAGGCACCCATTTGCTCGCTTTCCTGGAAAGCGCGTGCGGTACCGATACCGTGCCCGGCGATGCCCAGCCCGAAGCCGCGAACCACATCGTCTTCGATGTGCAGGGCGCGATAGACGTAGCGGGCGCTGATTGCAGCGACTACGCCGGTGGTGATGACCAGCACCGCTGTAAGCGATGGCAGGCCGCCAATACGTTCGGCGATGTCCATCGCCGCGATCGGGGTGGTCACCGATTTTGGAGCCAGCGAGAGCAGCGTCGCCTTGCTGGCTTCGAGCAGGCCCCCGATGGCCACTGCCGAGAGCGCCGCGGTCAGCGAGCCAATCAGCAGTGCGCCAAGCAACGGGACGGCGATGCGCTTCAAGCGGTCAAGCTGAGCATAGAGGGAATGGCCAGCGCTACGGTGGCGGGTCCCAGCAGAAAATGGACGAACTGGGCGCCATCGAAGTAAGTGCCGTACGGCGTGTCGGTGAGCCACAACAGGCCGACCAGTGCAGCCACTGCCAGCAACACCGGATTAGCCAGCGGATGACCATGGCAACGCCGGTGCACGTAGACCGCGCCCTGATCGGCGAGCAGGGTGAGCGTCAGGCCGAGCAGGGGCGAGGCCGACAGCTAGACCCAGATCTCGTTGAGACGCGTACTCATCGTCGGTCGTTCCGGATGCCACAGCGCCGGATGAGGAAGCGCAGCGTCAGGGCGGTCACGGTGATGGTGATCAGCGTACTGCCCAGCAAGGAAACGGCCAGCGCCAGCCACTCGTTGGACATCCGCTGAAAGTGCAGCATGACCCCCGTGCCAGCCGGGACGAAGGTCAGCGAGAGGTGCCCCAGGAGTCCCTGCGCGGTATTGCGCAAGTCCACCGAGGGGCCTCCACTCGCGGCGAGGGCGGCAAACAGCAGCGCCATGCCGATCACCGGCCGCGGCACCGGCAAGCCCAGGCTCTGGGCAATGATCTCGCCGATCAGCTGAAAAACCAGCAACAGGGTGATGGCCGAGATCATTTGTCGACCGGGACTTGTGGCGCGCTGGTGAACTGGTGGCCAGCATGGCGGCAACACCAGGACAGATCTTCGCCCACGGGAAAGTGCTCGGCCAGAGCAATCATCCCGCATTGTCCTCGCCATCGGACTGGAGCGTCTCCTTGAGACTGTCGAGGTCCTTGCGGTTTTGTCGAAGAAAGAAGACGATACCCCACAGTAGGCCCCCGGTGATCAGCACCACCAGTGCCACGGCACCCCAATCAATACTAGCCAGCTCCTCCATCGTCTCTCCTTGGCGCTCTGGTGCGCACGCGTCGATTATGCCAGCCTTGGCAGCCGGCAAGTGTGCTGTTGGTGCCGCTCCACCCGAGGTGCTGAAAAAACGCCGCCGGCCAGGCGCTGCCGAGTGCTGCCAGATGTTGCCGGCGGAGCGGTCACCAGTGGTGGCCCGGGTGGCCGGCCCGCTCGGTCTGGTCGTCGCCTGATCCGGGGCGCCGACGCGTTGGCCCTCAGGGTGGGCGGCCCGCCTCCTGAGTCCAGGATCTGATCCCGCGCTGGCCTTGATATGGCAAACGACGGAGAAATCAATTATGCTGGTCGCTCCAAGCGGGCATGAGCTATCGCGACAGTTCCGATCACGAAAATCACGACCGCTTCCCCCACCCCCCAGCCCCCTTTCCCGCGGCGAGGGGAGTTTCGTGAGTCGCCGATGCGACTTCACGGTAAACACGACTGAACATGGAGTTTGAAGGATGACTAATAAAGGGCAACTACTACAAGACCCGTTCCTCAACACGCTGCGGCGCGAACGTGTTCCCGTTTCGATCTATCTGGTCAACGGCATCAAGCTCCAGGGCCAGGTTGAATCCTTCGACCAGTATGTCGTCCTGCTCAAGAACACGGTCACCCAGATGGTATACAAGCATGCGATCTCGACGGTGGTGCCGTCGCGTCCGATCACCATTCAGCAGGATGCCAACGGCGAGGGCTGATCAGTTACTCCTCTGTTTGATTGCGCCACCGCCGGCTGGGTCGGGGCGCCTTGCGATACCTTCTTTGACCAGCCCTGACTGCGCCCGCTTGCGTCAACTTTCCCGGAATCATTACCATGCATGAGCGTCCCTCGGGCGGAGAGCGGGCGATCATCGTTCAGCTCGATTTCGGCCGTGACGACATCGCCGACCAACTCGAAGAAGTGCGCCTGCTGACCCGGTCGGCGGGCGCGACGGTGTGCGCCGTGGTCCATGGCCGCCGCCACAGTCCTGATGCGGCAAGCTACGCCGGCAAGGGCAAGGTGCAGGAGGTGGCCACCGAAGTGCAGGCGCACGAAGCGGATCTGGTGATCTTCAATCACGAACTCAGCGCCGGCCAGGAGCGCAACCTGGAGCGCCTGCTGCAGTGCCGGGTGATCGACCGGACCAGTCTGATTCTCGACATATTTGCGCAGCGAGCGCAGAGTTCGGAGGGCAAACTGCAGGTTGAACTGGCTCAACTAGAACACTTGTCGACGCGACTGGTGCGGGGCTGGACGCACCTCGAACGGCAGAAAGGTGGTATCGGTCTGCGCGGTCCGGGAGAAACGCAGCTCGAAACAGACCGCCGGCTGCTCGGTATCCGTGTCAAGCTGCTCAAGGAGCGGCTGCGCCGGGTAGAGCGTCAACGCGGCGTCCAACGCCAGGCGCGCGGACGTGGCGACCTGCTGAACGTGTCGCTGGTCGGCTATACCAACGCCGGCAAGTCCACGCTGTTCAATGCCCTGACGCACGCCAGCGTCTTTGCTGCCGACCAGTTGTTCGCGACGCTGGACACGACGACGCGCAAGCTGTGGCTACCGGAGGTCGGCCATGTCGTGCTTTCCGATACGGTCGGATTCATCCGCGACCTGCCACACACTCTGGTGGCCGCTTTCCATGCCACGCTCGAAGCAACGGCGGAGGCGGATCTGCTGCTGCACGTGGTCGACTCGGCCAGCCCGGCGCGCGACGATCAGGTTGCAGACGTCAACAAGGTGCTGGCCGAGATCGGCGCGGCTGAGGTGCCGCAGTTGACCGTCCTCAACAAGCTCGATCTCAGCGGCCTGCCGCCGGCAGTCGAGCGGGACGAGTATGGTACAATCCTGCGGGTTCGCGTCAGCGCCAAATCCGGTGATGGCCTGCCGCTGTTGCGAGAGGCGCTGGCCGAGATGGCCACAGCCAAGGCTCAGGACAGGCGGCAGCGGGTGCTCAGCGCTGCCGCATTACAGGATGTCAATATGCTCTCTGATTCAGATGGTCCCGCATGATTTCAAGCCTTGGAGTGTTTATGTCGTTGAATGATCCGCAGTGGGGAAATCGCGGTAACGATGACGGCGGCGGGCGGCGCCCCAATCAGGGGCCGCCCGACCTTGAGCAGTTGTGGCGCGACCTCAATCGTCGCTTGTCGGGGATCTTCGACAGGAAGCGCGGTGGCGGTGACCGCGGCGGCGATGGCGGTGACCAGCGCCCGCCAGTCCAGTTCAATCCGAAGTTTCTCGGGGGCGGCATCGGCCTGTTGCTGGTTCTGGTGGTGGTGGTCTGGCTGGCCAGCG
>DPSD01000422.1 GCA_003538495.1 Accumulibacter sp. | reverse complement strand
GCATTACGCCAGCGGTGCGGGATCGCATCTGGCGGGTACTGAGCGACTGGTTTCCAAACGAGGCGGATGCGTCGATCGTCATCCTCTGGGCGGATTCGGCCAAGCCCGGCGGCCAGGCGGCAGCGACTCTGAGCCTACCACCAATTGCATTGGTTGAACTAGACGGAATGCTGGCAACACTTCGTTGACTCGTTCTTTCACAATTTGGCGATAATTCATTTGCTTGAGAGGTAGAGCCTCCCCCGCTCACGCGGGGATCGACCTGCGTTCGCAGCACAGCCAGGACCCGGCCGGCGGCAAGCAAACGTCTCAGGGCGCCGAAGCGAGCAATCGGTTGGCGCGCCAGATCGACCGCACTTCGGCCCCGACTGTCGACGCGCAGTAAGATCGCCAGCACCTCGGCATCCGACCGGGAAGCCGTGCCCTGTGCCAGCAGGCGCGCACGCGGTCGCTCGTCTTCAGGCCAGTCGGTAATCGTCATCTCGACACCTCAAGCGAAAGTGAGCGGAGCGATACGTCGGGTGGTCGGCCGGCGAAGCACTGGCTTTGCCAAGCGACTTCACGACCACCCCGCGAAGCAGCGCGTCGTCCGCACCGTCAGCACGCCAACGCTTCCGTCATTGCCCGCAAAGAGGCTGGCCGCCATCTCGCCCCGACAAATTCGGGTGCTGCCCCGTCGAATGCACGATGCCGCTCGTCGCGTCGAACATCACATCAAAAAACTCCTGTGAATTCCAGCTGTTGCAGAACAGCCACGACCAGGCCAGCAAATTGCTCCGCGAGTAGAACTGCGTCCAAGATGACCCCGACGGACCAAGCACGCGCAGCACTTGGCCCTTGTTCATTCCCACCTGGATACGCGCAAAATGCTCGGTGTTCAGGACCTTGTCAATGCGCTGCAGTTTTCCATCAGGCCCAACGTACGCCATGAAGGTCTGCGTGCCCAGCGGGCCGCGCGGGTACGCCAGTTGTTCACTGCCATCCGGATTCTTCCAGACCATCGCCGGTTCGCCCATCGAGGCAAAAACCTCGGGCAGCGTCGACACACCCGGTATGAGATTGCTGCCGCTGTAACCAGCACATGCAGAAACAAGCAGGGCACTGCCAACGACGAGCCCGCGTACCCATGCTGAAAAGTTGCCGTCCATTGTCACCTCCATGCGAAATCAAGGTCGCGATCATCTTCACCTACTCTTGTGGCAAGCATCGAGGACGGGAAATCCAGATGCCCTGCCGAGAGTATCGTTGACGCTCGATGCCGCGGTCAATTCGTCGATCTCTCACCGGCAGGCATGACAATTGACTTTCCGCTGGTCGCCTGGCCGCCTCAACCGGAACGCCGTACGCGCGGCTCTCGGGCCGCCTCCCTCGCGGCAGCGGACGGCGCTGGGCCGCCGTTGCCAAGCGACCACCAAGGAACGGCAGTGCGGAGGCGACACCCAGCGACAAATAGGACTTGCGCGCGCGGACGGCGGCCGCGGCCGGCCATCGCGGCCTTGCCGGGAGCAGCGGCCGCCCGGAATCAGCCGGAACCGGCGATTGACGGCAACCGCCGCAAGCCCGGATACTCTCATCGGCGGGGGAAACTTTCTGGCCCATCGTCCATCGACCGCCCACCGGGTCGCGACGGCCGACGACTCCCGGTGACAAGCAAGCGAGGCAGCAAATGGTACCGGCAGAACTTACCTTGGGCGATGCGTCGCTGATTACGGTCACCTTCCTGTTCACCGACATCGAGGGCTCGACGAACCTGTGGGAAACCGAGTCGGTGGCGATGCGCGTGGCGCTTCAGCGCCACAACGTTCTGCTCTCCTCGGCCATCGAGCGTCACCACGGCTACGTCTTCAAGACTGTCGGCGACGCTTTCTGCGCCACCTTCGACGATGCCGCCGACGCCCTCCGGGCTGCCTGCCGGATCCAGGCCAGCCTCGCCGCCGAACGCTGGCCAACGCGGGCCGGCTTGCGCGTGCGTGTCGCCCTGCACACCGGCGCCGCGTACCTGAGCGCTGGCGACTACTTCGGCACCACCGTCAACCGCTGCGCCCGTCTGCTGGCGGTGACGCTGGGCGGGCAGACGCTGCTCACCGCGTCGACCGAGGCGCTGGTGCGCGAATCGCTGCCGGCCGGCATCAGCCTGCGCGACACCGGCATGCTTCGCCTGCGCGACCTGCCGCACCCGATGCATGTCTTCCAGCTGATGCATCCCGGGCTGTCGCCAAGCCTCTGCGAACTCGGCGACACGTCCGGCGGCAACAAGCTGACCACCGAGCCGATGGCCCGCTTCAGGCCGGTCGACCTCTACGAAGTCCCGACACTGCCGACGATCGTCGTCCACGCGCTGAAGGTGCTGCAGAATCCGAACAGCGACGCGCGGGCGGTCGAACGGGTGATCGTCAACGACCCGGCGATCTCGGCCAAGATCCTGCGGGTCGCCAACTCGGCCTTCTTCGGTTTCTCCCGTCGTGTGGCCACCATTGCCGACGCCGTGCGCGTGCTCGGCTTCATCAATGTGCAGGGAATGCTGATCTCGGTCGGCGCATTCGATGCCTTTCGCACCGAGCGACTGAACCTGGTCGATTTCTGGAAACACTCGATCGCCACTGCCACCGCGGCACGTTTCCTCTCGTCGCGAGTGCACTGCTCGGCCGACGAGGCGTTCATGGCCGGCCTCCTGCACGACATCGGCAAGCTGATCTTCGCCGTGCAGGCCGAATCGGCTTACCGACAGGTGCTCGAACTCAAACGCGGTTCGGCCATGAGCAGTCTCGAAGCCGAGCGCACGCTGTTCGAGTTCACCCATCCCGAGGTTGGCGAAATGGTTGCCGAACGCTGGGATCTGCCGGCAAAGTACCTCGCCGCCATCGCCCACCATCACGACCCCGCGGCAGCCGGTGACGAGCGCATGTTCTGCGCGCTGATCGGTCTCGCCGACCAGGCGGCGTACGCGTCGCTCGGCAGTCACGCGCCTGCCGAGCATGACGCCGAGCGGACGGCCTTGCTCGACGAAGTCGACCTGGGCCAAGCGCAGTGGGAAGACTGCCTGCTGCATCTGCACCAGGCGCGGGCGACCATCGGGGCATTCGTTGGTGCGATTCAGTGAGATCAGCAGCCGCTCAGCCGGCGGTCACGCCCTCGACGATCGGCGAAATCACTGACCACTCCTCGATCCCGGACAGTTGGCAGCCAAGCTGGCGGGCCATGCCCTGGGCGCCGCTGGCCATCACCGCGAAGTGGCGCCAG
>DPSD01000632.1 GCA_003538495.1 Accumulibacter sp. | reverse complement strand
TCGGCTTCGGCTGCCTGTCGGGAATGTTCGAGCGCAATGACGACGTCCTGTATATCTGTTACGACAACGGCGGCTACATGAACACCGGTGTGCAACGCAGTTCGGCGACGCCGCCGGCAGCGCGAACGGCGACCACCATGCCGGTCGGCCCAGAGCCCGGAAACGCCTTCGGCCAGGGCAAGTTCGTCCCGGCGATTGCCATGGCACACGAGATCCCTTACGTCGCGACGGCCACCGTCGCCGACCTCCGCGATCTCGAATACAAGGTCACCAAGGCCATGGGCATGCGCGGCGCACGCTACATCCACATTCTCGTCCCCTGTCCGCTGGGCTGGGGTGCGGCCTCGGAAGACACCATCCTGCTCGCGCGTCTGGCCAAGGAAACCGGCATTTTCCCGGTTTTCGAGGCGGAGAACGGTGAGGTCACCGACGTGCTGAAGATTCGCCGGAAGCAGCCAGTCGAAGCGTACCTTAAGCGGCAGAAGCGCTACGCGCACCTGTTCGGCAAGAAGCCGGCAGTCGAAACGATCGCCCGCCTGCAAGCGGCGGCAGACAAGAACATTCGCAAGTACGGACTGCTTGACCAGGAGGCGAACTGATGGAAAAACCCTTTGCCATTACCCTAGACCCCGGCTCATCGCTGGCCAACCACACCGGCTCGTGGCGTACCTCGCGGCCGGTCTATATTGACCGCCTGCCGCCGTGCAACAAGCAGTGCCCCGCCGGCGAAGACATCCAGGGCTGGCTTTTTCATGCTGAATCGGGTGACTACGAAAGCGCCTGGCGGCACCTGACCCGCGACAATCCGTTCCCGGCGATCATGGGGCGGGTCTGCTACCACACCTGCGAAGGCGCCTGCAACCGTGGCCAGATCGACGAGGCGGTGGGAATCAATTCGGTCGAGCATTTTCTCGGAGACGAGGCTCTCAAGCGCGGCTGGAAGCTCACCCCACCGGCCAGCGAATCCGGCAAGAGCGTGCTCGTCGTCGGTGCCGGCCCGTCCGGCATGTCGGCCGCCTACCACCTGCGCCGGCAGGGTCACCAGGTCACGGTGTACGAGGCGGGGCCGATGCTCGGCGGCATGATGCGCTTCGGCATCCCCAAGTACCGCCTGCCGCGCGACGTGCTCGAAGCAGAAATGCAGCGAGTCGTCGAGCTCGGCGTCACGGTGAAGCTGAACAGCAAGGTCGACAACATTCTGACGACCATGCAGGACGGCAAGTTCGACGCCGCCTTCCTGGCCGTTGGCGCGCACATCGGCAAACGGGCGAGAATCCCGGCTGGCGACGCGGCGAAGATCATCGACGCGATTTCGCTGCTGCGCAGCATGGAGGGTGAAGAAAAGCCGATGCTCGGCCGCCGCGTCGTCGTCTATGGCGGCGGCAACACGGCCATCGACGTCGCCCGTACCGCCAAGCGCATGGGCGCCGAACCGTTGATCGTCTATCGCCGCACGCGTGAAAAGATGCCGGCGCACGACTTCGAGATGGAGGAGGCGATTCAGGAAGGGATCATGGTCAAGTGGCTATCGACCATTACCCAGGCGGACGAATCGTCATTGACCATTGAAAAGATGGCCCTTGACGACAAGGGTTTCCCGCAGCCGACCGGCGAATTCGAGACCATCGAGGCCGACTCGCTGGTGCTGGCGCTGGGACAGGACGTCGATCTCGGACTGCTGCAGGGCGTTCCCGGCCTGGAAGTGCGCGATGGCGTGGTGCAGGTCGCGGCGAACATGATGACCGGCCATCCGGGCATTTTTGCCGGTGGCGACATGGTCCCCGCCGAGCGCAACGTCACCGTCGGCATTGGCCACGGCAAGCAGGCGGCGAGGCATATCGACGCCTGGCTGCGTGGCGAAAAGCACGTACCGGCGCCGCAACACGAAGTGGCGGTCTTCGAGAAGCTGAACACCTGGTACTACGCCGATGCGCCCAAGACGGTACGGCCGATGCTGGACATCATTCGTCGTCAGTCGACCTTCGACGAAGTCCAGGGCGGGCTCGACGAGAGCACCGCGCTGTTCGAGGCTCGCCGCTGCCTTTCGTGTGGCAACTGCTTCGAATGCGACAACTGCTACGGCGTCTGCCCGGACAACGCGGTGATCAAGCTCGGCCCGGGCAAGCGCTTTGCCTTCAACTATGACTATTGCAAGGGCTGCGGGATGTGCGTAGCCGAATGTCCCTGCGGTGCGATCAAGATGGAGGCGGAAGAGATCTGATCGCTGCTGCACCCGCCTCGCTCCTGACCGGCTTCCCGGCCAGGGGCACCGATACTCAGTGACCCGGCGCAGTCTGCCCGGGTCGCCCAATCTGGGGGTCCTTCGTGCGTTTTCGCTCGCAGAGCCTTTCCTTGTTCCCTTACCCACGAGGTATTTATGTCAAACGAAAAAAAGAACGTCTACGTATTTGGCGCCAGCAGAACCGACGGCGACGCCACCATGAAGAACCTGCTCGGAGGCAAGGGCGCCAACCTGGCCGAGATGTGCCGCCTGGGAATCGTCGTGCCACCGGGTCTGACGATCAGCACCGAAGTCTGCACCGTCTACACCAGGGAGGGCCAGGACGCCGTCCTCAAGCTGATCGAAGCGGAAGTGCGCCAGAGTGTCGCTTTCATCGAACAGGAGATGGGCAAGAAATTCGGTGACTCGAGCGACCCGCTGCTGCTCTCCGTGCGTTCGGGCTCGCGGGCTTCGATGCCGGGAATGATGGACACCATCCTGAATCTCGGGCTCAACGACGACGCCGTTGCCGGCCTGGCGCGCAAGACCGGGAACGAACGCTTTGCCTGGGACTCGTACCGCCGTTTCGTGCAGATGTACGGCGACGTGGTGATGGGCCTCAAGCCGGCATCGAAGCAGGAGCACGACCCCTTCGAGGTGGTGATCGATATGCTCAAGGAGAAGAAGGGCGTCGAACTCGACACCCAGCTTGACACTGCCGACCTGAAGGAACTGGTGCAACGTTTCAAGGGGCTGATTCGTGCGCGCGTCGGCCGCGAGTTTCCGACCGATCCGTGGGAACAGCTGTGGGGTTCGGTGATGGCCGTTTTCCAGAGCTGGAACAACGACCGCGCGCAGGTGTACCGCGAATTGAACGACATCCCGGACGAGTGGGGAACGGCGGTTAACGTCCAGGCGATGGTCTTTGGCAACCTTGGCGACAACAGCGCTACCGGCGTCGCCTTCACCCGCGACGCGGGCACCGGTGAAGACCTGTTCAACGGCGAATTCCTGGTCAATGCCCAGGGTGAGGACGTCGTTGCCGGCACCCGCACGCCGCAACAGATCACCCTCGAGGGTTCGCGCCGCTGGGCGCAGCTGGCGCTGGTCAGCGAAGAAGACCGCCGCGCCCGCTTCCCGTCGCTCGAAGAGCTGATGCCGGGAATCTACGCGCAACTGCTGGAAGCCGAGACGAAACTCGAACAGCATTACAAGGACATGCAGGACGTCGAGTTCACCATTCAGGAAGGCCGCCTTTGGATGCTCCAGACGCGTAGCGGCAAGCGTACCGGCGCGGCGATGGTGCGGATCGCCATGGAAATGCTGCGCCAGGGAATGATCGAAGAAAAAGAGGCTCTGCGGCGAGTCGGTCCGGATCGCCTGAACGAACTCCTGCACCCGGTCTTCGACCCGGCGGCGATCAAGAAAGCACGTTCGATTGCCCACGGACTGCCGGCTTCGCCGGGCGCCGCGACCGGCCAGATCGTGTTCTTCGCCGACGAAGCCGAAGAATGGGTCAGAAAAGGCAAGGCCGTGATCCTGGTCCGTCAGGAGACCTCGCCCGAGGATCTGCGCGGGATGAGCGTCGCGACAGGAATCCTGACCGCCCGCGGCGGCATGACCTCGCACGCGGCGGTGGTCGCGCGTGGCATGGGCAAGTGCTGCATTTCCGGCGCTGGCGCGGTACGCGTCGATTACCACGCGCGCACCATGTCGGTCGGCGAGACGGTCTACCAGGAAGGCGACTGGATTTCGCTCGACGGGTCGACCGGCGAAGTCTATGAGGGGCAAGTGCCGACCAAGGAGGCGGAACTCACCGGCGACTTCGGCGCACTGATGGACCTCACCGACAAGTACAAGCGCTTGGCGATTCGCGCCAACGCCGACACCCCGGACGACGCCAAGGTCGCGCGCAACTTTGGCGCCAAGGGTATTGGCCTGTGCCGCACCGAGCACATGTTCTTCGAAGGTGACCGGATCAAGGCGGTCCGCGAGATGATCCTGGCCGAAGACGAAGCCGGTCGCCGCAGGGCCCTGGCCAAGCTGCTGCCGATGCAGCGTGGCGACTTCGAGGGTCTGTTCCGCGAGATGAGCGGGCTGGCGGTGACCATCCGCCTGCTCGACCCGCCACTGCACGAGTTCGTCCCGCACGACGAAGCCAACCAGAAGATCATGGCGCACGAAATGGGCGTGCCGCTGGGGGTGATCAAGATGCGCGTCGATGACCTGCACGAGTTCAACCCGATGATGGGCCACCGTGGCTGCCGCCTCGGCATCACCTACCCGGAAATCACCGAGATGCAGACGCGCGCGATCATCGAGGCCGGCCTCAACATGAAAGCCAAGGGGATCGACGTCAAGGCCGAGATCATGGTTCCCCTGGTCGGGACGGTGCGCGAGTTCAACGCTCAGGCGCGGGTCATCCGCAAGACCGCCGACGCCGTCTTCACGGAACGCGGTGAAAAGCTCGACTACCTGCTCGGCACGATGATCGAAACGCCGCGCGCCGCCCTGATCGCCGACAGCATCGGCGGACAGGCGGAGTTCTTCTCGTTCGGTACCAACGATCTGACGCAGATGACCATGGGCT
>DPSD01000231.1:3222-4878 GCA_003538495.1 Accumulibacter sp. | reverse complement strand
CGAGAAGATGACCATCCATCCAACCGAGCCGCTGTTGTTTCTCAACATCGATGCCCGCCCTGGCGCCACCGCACTGATTTGGGAGCACATCGAGGACGAGCCCGGCAAGCCGTGCCCGAACCCGCGCGTGGTCGTGCCGCGCAAGGCAGTGCCGGGCGTCTATCAGGGCGCCGTGAATGTGGACATCCGCAGCTTCGGCGTGCGCTGTCCACCCAACACCATCGAGAACCCGACCTATGGCATCATCGGCCTGTTCCATCTGCTGCCGCCGGCGCTGGCCTGGCTGTGGCGGCTGGTGGCGCCGCGCGGCCATGCCAATCCGAGCATCGTGGCTACCGAAGGCATGACTTCGGAGGGCGTTGGTTCCTACTGGCCGTTCGCTACCGGACGCATGGTCGACCAGGCAAATCTGCTGCTCGATCAGATCGTCTCCACGCCGCGGATGAAATACATCTTGTGTCCCAATCAGCATGTGGGCGCGTGGGAGACGGGCTTCATGCCGCAATGGATCGCCCGCGAGTATCTCGCTCGGCGCGGTGGCGCGCGTTTCTCGCGAGTGCAGGTCGCTCCATCGCGCTGCCCCTTGCTCGGCTTCGCGATGAAGAGCGTGGTGGTCGAGGGACAGACGATTCCCGGGATCCTGCTGCAAGTCGAAAAACAGGCAGAGGTCGGAAACTCCGCCTATGACCTGGGCGCCCGGCAACTGACCGATTTTTTCCACAAGGAGTTGACGCAGTTCCTGGAAGCCGACCTCAACCCCCTCGGCCGCACGATCATTGAGTGTTGCCTGGCTGGCGGTTCGGTGGACGACTACGTGGCCCTGCTCCCGATTCCCGTTCTGGAAGAGGATGACTAAAGCAGGAATCCGAATCCTTCATCCGGGAGCCGTCCCGGCCGGGATGGCGGTGCCAGGCTTGCGGCCTATGGCCCCGAGCCTGGGACCAGGTGAGTTGCCGTTCGTCTCCAGCTTCAACCTTTTCAGCAGCCTGCCGGGTTTCATGAACAGCAATGAGTAGCCGCGGCTTCCGCGGCGATCGTCGTGCGGCGAATACCGCACATCGGCAACAACAAAATAGAAAATGATCGATATCCTGAACAACATGACCGGAGAACTGGGCATTCTCATGGTGGCGGTGGCGGCGCTGGTTCTCTATCTGGTGCCCATTCCGCTGTGGATTTCCGCGTGGGCTTCCCGGGCCTACGTGGGACTATTCACGCTGATCGCCATGCGCCTGCGCCGCGTTCCGCCGGCAACGGTGGTGACGGCAAGAATCAGCGCGGTGCAGGCCGGCCTGGAAATTTCCATCAACGATCTGGAAGCCCACTTCCTTGCCGGCGGCAATGTCGTCCGCGTGGTCAAGCCATGATTTCGGCGGACATGGCCAACATTCCCCTGCCCTTCAAGCAAGCGGCAGCCATCGATCTGGCCGGACGCAATGTGCTCGAAGCGGTACAGATGTCGGTACTGCCCAAGGTGATCCAGACCCCGAAAATAGCCGCCGTGGCCAAGGACGGCATCCAGCTGATTGCCGTTTGCCTGGTCACCGTGCGCTCCAACATCAACCAACTGGTGGGCGGCGCCGGCGAGGAGACGATCATCGCGCGCGTCGGCGAGGGCATGGTCAGCACGATCGGTTCTTCCGCGAGCCACAAGCC
>DPSD01000231.1:0-2967 GCA_003538495.1 Accumulibacter sp. | reverse complement strand
CCGGGAGCCACAAGAGCGTGCTGGAGAGCCCGGATCACATTTCCAAGCATGTTCTCTCCAAGGGCCTGGACGCGGGTAGGGCCTACGAAATTCTGTCGATCGACGTCGCCGACGTGACGGTGGGCGAGAACATCGGCGCCAAGTTGCAGATCGACCAGGCCAATGCCGACAAGCAGATCGCCCAGGCCAAGGCCGAGGAGCGTCGCGCCATGGCCGTCGCGCTGGAGCAGGAGATGCGGGCGCGCGTCGTGGAATCCGAGGCCGAAGTGCCGCGCGCCATGGCCGAGGCTTTCCGCCAGGGCAATCTGGGCATCATGGACTACTACCGCATGAAGAACCTGCAGGCCGCTACCAGCATGCGCGAAGAGATCGCCAGCGCCGATAACGCGCCGCTTGCCACCCAGCGAAACCAGGAAGAATCTCCATGAAAGGCATCCCTGAGGAACTGCTCTATGTCCTGGTGTTTCTGGCCATCATGTTGTTCCAGTACCTGACGAGGCGATTCGGACCGAAGGCGCCGGAAGAGCCCGCCTGGGACGAGCGTCCTTCCCAAGTCCCCGAGGAGCTGGAGGACATCGCGGTGGCATCCGCGGTTCCTGGCGTGGCCGACGCCATTTCCGGCCGCAGCGATGTGCCCGTGGTCGTGCCGGTGCGACAGCGTTTTTCCCGGAACTCGCTGATGGGCAGCCGGCGCGCGGTGCAGAACGGGGTGGTGGTCGCGACAATCCTTGGACCCTGCCGTGCTCTTGAACCGCACGATGTCCGGCAATGAGACTGTTTTCATCACTCTATCGCCGGACCATGGTCTGGTCCCGGCATCCGCACGCGCCCTGGTACCTGGGTGGCATGAGCTTTGCCGAATCCTCGTTCTTCCCGATCCCGCCGGACGTGATGCTGGCGCCGATGTGCCTCGCGCAACCGCGGCGGGCGTGGCGCCTCGCGCTCCTGACGACACTGGCCTCGGTGGCGGGCGGGCTCTTCGGTTATGGCATCGGCTACTTCGCCATCGACGCCGTACTGCCATGGTTGCACGAGAGCCGCTATTGGCTGGCCTATCGGACGGCGGTCGAGTGGTTCGGGCTCTGGGGCTTCTGGGCGGTGTTCATCGCCGGCTTCTCGCCGATTCCCTACAAGGTGTTCACCATCGCCGCCGGCGCCCTGTCGATGGCCCTGTTGCCTTTCGTCGTCGCTTCGCTGATCGGGCGCGGTGCGCGTTTCTTCCTCGTCGCCGGGCTGATGGCCTGGGGCGGCGCGCGCATGGAGGCAGCACTTCACCGGTACATCGACCGCCTGGGTTGGGCAACGGTTGCGCTGCTCGCTCTGGCCTTGCTGGCGTATCGCTGAAACGACCATGCGCACGAAGATGAATGACCATCCGGCAGGCGACACACGCCAGCGGGTTCGCGCCTGGCTCGAGCAGCCGCGCGTGCAGAACTTCATCATCGGTCTGATCCTGCTCAATGCCGCCTTGCTGGGCCTGGAAACATCGGCCAGCGCGCTGGCGGCGACCGGCGGGCTGATCGTCCTGCTTGACCGTGCCATCCTGATGGTGTTCGTCGTCGAAATCGTCCTGCGCCTTTACGCCCAGCGCGCGGCCTTCTGGCGCGACCCGTGGAGCGCCTTCGATTTCGCCGTGGTCGCCATCGCGCTGGTCCCGGCCACCGGGCCGCTGGCCGTACTGCGGGCCTTGCGGGTGCTGCGCGTGCTGCGCCTCCTGACCATGGTGCCGTCGATGCGACGCGTCGTCGGGGCCTTGCTGGCGGCGATTCCTGGCCTGGGCTCGATCGCTCTGGTGCTGCTGATCGTCTACTACGTGTTCGCGGTGATTGCCACCAAGCTGTTCGCCGCGACCCACCCGGAATGGTTCGGCGACCTCGGCCGCTCGCTCTATACACTGTTCCAGATCATGACCCTGGAGAGCTGGTCGATGGGCATCGCCCGCCCGGTGATGGAGAATTTCCCCTACGCATGGGCTTTCTTCGTCCCCTTCATTCTGGTGGCGACTTTCACCATGCTCAACCTGTTCATCGCCATCATCGTCAACGCCATGCAAAGCTACACCGACGCCGAGCAGCACGACACGAAACTGGCCGTGGTCGCGGCCCGCGAGCACATCGAAGCCGACCTGCACAGCGAAATGCGCAGTCTGCGCGACGAAATCCGCGCCTTGAAAGCCATGCTTGCGGTCAGCGCAACAGCCTCGTCCACCTCTCGCCAAACCCCGTCGCCAGACCCCACCGCCAAGGAGAACCCGTGAAACGCATCTTCCTCTTCCTCGCCACCAACATGGCCATCGTGCTGGTGTTGTCGGTCAGCATGCGCCTCCTGGGCGTCGAGCCCTATCTCAACGCCAGCGGGCTGAACCTCACGTCGCTGCTGATCTTCGCCGCCGCCATGGGTTTCGGCGGTTCCTTCATCTCGCTGGCCATCTCCAAGTGGTCGGCGAAGAAGGCGATGGGCGTGCAGGTGATCGAAACGCCGGCGAACTCGACCGAATCCTGGCTGCTGGAAACGGTGCACACGTACGCGGCCAAAGCCGGCATCAAGATGCCCGAGGTGGGCATTTTCGACACCTCCGAGGTCAACGCCTTCGCCACCGGCATGAGCAGGAACAGTTCCCTGGTCGCGGTTTCCAGCGGCCTCTTGCAGCGGATGTCGAAGCGCGAAGCCGAAGCCGTCATCGGTCACGAAATCGCCCACGTCGCCAACGGCGACATGGTGACGCTGGCGCTGATCCAGGGCGTGGTGAACACCTTCGTCATGTTCCTGTCGCGCGTCATCGGCCACCTGGTTGATCGCGTGGTGTTCAAGACCGAGCGCGGCCAGGGGCCGGCCTTCTTCGTCACCATGATCGTTGCCGAACTGGTGCTCGGCGTTCTCGCTTCGATCATCGTCATGTGGTTCTCGCGGCAGCGCGAATTTCGCGCCGACCGGGGCGGCGCCAACCTCGCCGGGCGACAGCACATG
>DPSD01000523.1 GCA_003538495.1 Accumulibacter sp. | reverse complement strand
ATGGCGGTGTCGCCGCCGCCGAGCACCACGACGCGCAGGCCCTTCATGTTGTGGTAGACCTCGTCCGGCTTGGCCAGGTCGAGGCATTTGCGCACGTTGGAGATCAGGAAAGGCAGCGCTTCCAGCACGCCGGGCAGATCCTCGCCGGGGAAGCCGCCCTTCATGTAGGTGTAGGTGCCCATGCCCATGAAGACGGCGTCGTATTCGTCGAGCAGGGACTGCATGGAGACGGACTTTATGCCCTCTTGGGTATTGCCGACCTCAATCCCCAGGCGGAATTCGACGCCCATGCCTTCCAGCACTTCGCGGCGGCGCGTCATCACCCATTTTTCCATCTTGAATTCGGGGATGCCGAAAGTCAGCAGGCCGCCGATTTCGTCGTAGCGGTCGAACACCACCGGCTTCACGCCGTTGCGCGCCAGCACGTCGGCACAGCCGAGCCCGGCCGGCCCGGCGCCGATGATGGCGACTTTCCTGCCGGTCGGCACCACGTTCGACATGTCGGGACGCCAGCCGGCCTTGAAGGCTTCCTCGGAAATGTATTTCTCGATCTGGCCGATGGTCACCGCGCCGAAGCCGCCCGTGTTCGGCCCGCCGCCCACGGCTTCACCGAAGCCGTCGGTATTGAGGGTACAGGCCCCTTCGCACAGACGATCCTGCGGGCAGACGCGGCCGCACACTTCAGGCAGCGAGTTGGTCTGGTGCGACAGTTCCGCGGCTTCGAACAGGCGCCCTTCGGTCACCAGCTTGAGCCAGTTGGGAATGTAGTTGTGCACCGGGCACTTCCATTCGCAGTACGGATTGCCGCAGCTGAGACAACGGTCGGCCTGTTCCTGCGCGTGCGCCGTATCCATCAGCGCGTAGATTTCGCGGAACTCGTGCTTGCGGACATCGGCGGCGGTCTTTTCGCCGTCGCGTCGCGCCTGCTTCAGAAACTGGAATACGTCACCCATCGTTAAGCTTCCAATACTTCACGTGTCTGGCCGGGAATGTCCTCGACCAGGTCTTCAATCGAAATGCGCTTCGGCTTGACCAGCCAGACGCGAGACAAGGTGGCGTCGAACTCGGCCAGCAGCGCCTTCGCGCGGGCGCTGCCGGTGAGCGCCAGATGGCGTTCCATCTGGGTCTTGAGAAAGACGCGGAACGGCTCGGTTTCGTCGCTGGTGATGCGGGTCAGCTCGAACATTTCCTTGTTGGTCTTCGACACGAAATCGTTCGTGTCGTCGACCACGAAGGCCATGCCGCCGCTCATGCCGGCACCGAAGTTCAGGCCGGTGTCGCCCAGCACGATCACCGTGCCGCCCGTCATGTACTCGCAGCCGTGGTCGCCGATGCCTTCCACCACGGTCAATGCGCCGGAGTTGCGCACGCCGAAGCGCTCGCCGCCCATGCCGGCCGCATAGAGTTCGCCGCCGGTGGCGCCGTACAGGCAGGTGTTGCCGATCAGCGTGTTGCGGTGCGCGTCGAACGTGGCCACGCGCGGCGGGTAGATCACCAGGCGGCCGCCGCCCATGCCCTTGCCGACGTAGTCGTTGGCGTCGCCTTCGAGCGTGATCGTCAGGCCCTTGTGGTTCCACACGCCGAAGCTCTGGCCGGCCGAACCGGTGAGCTGGACGCGGATGGTGTTGTCCGGCAGGCCCTTGGAGCCGTGTGCCTTGGCGATCTCGCCCGACAGGCGTGCGCCGATCGAGCGGTTGACGTTGCGCACTTCATAGCGCAACTCGATCGGCGTGCCGGCCTTGATCGCGCCGAGCGCGTCGGCCACCATCTGCTCGGCCAGCTCGCCCTTGTCGAACGACGGATTGCGTTCCTGCTGCGAAAAGCGCGGCGCGTCGGCCGGGATGTCGCCCTGCGAGAGCAGCACGTCGAGCTTCAGCCGGCCCTGGCGCGGCGTATCGCCGGCCGAGAGGTCGAGCAGGTCGGTGCGCCCGATCAGGTCGGTCAGCTTGCGGATGCCCAGCGAGGCCATCAACTCGCGCGTTTCCTCGGCAACGAACTTGAAGTAGTTCACCACCATGTCGGGCAGGCCGATGAAGTGTTCGCGGCGCAGCTTGTCGTTCTGCGTGGCGACGCCGGTGGCGCAGTTGTTCAGATGGCAGATGCGCAGGTACTTGCAGCCCAGCGCGACCATCGGGCCGGTACCGAAGCCGAACGACTCGGCGCCGAGGATCGCCGCCTTGACGACGTCGAGGCCGGTCTTCAGGCCGCCGTCGGTCTGCACGCGAACGCGGCCGCGCAGGCCGTTGGCGCGCAGCACCTGCTGCGCTTCGGACAGTCCGAGTTCCCACGGCGTGCCGGCGTACTTCACCGAGGTCAGCGGGCTCGCGCCGGTGCCGCCGTCGTAGCCGGAAATGGTGATGAGGTCGGCGTAGGCCTTGGCGACGCCCGCGGCGATCGTGCCGACGCCGGGCTCGGCGACCAGCTTCACCGACACCAGCGCGTCGGGGTTGACCTGCTTGAGGTCGAAGATCAGCTGCGCCAGATCCTCGATCGAGTAGATGTCGTGGTGCGGCGGCGGCGAGATCAGCGTGGTGCCGGGTTTGCAGTGGCGCAGCGAGGCGATCATCGGCGACACCTTGTCGCCGGGCAACTGGCCGCCCTCGCCGGGCTTGGCGCCCTG
>DPSD01000519.1 GCA_003538495.1 Accumulibacter sp. | reverse complement strand
AGGAGTACAGACCGCTGTCGTGACCGTCCGAAAACACCGGCCGGATGGCGTAATTGCCGACCGGCTCGATGCGGTCGATGGCCACGTCCTGCTTGCCCACCTGCAGCACTTCCTGTCCCGGACCATGGCCGCGCGCTTCGGCCGAAGGGGTGAAGACGCGCAGGAACTCGCAGCTCAGCTCGAAGCGCTCCCCGTCCTCGAAGGTCACTTCGAGGATGCGTGACTTCTGGTGAAGTTTGATCTGGGTCGGGATCTTCGTCGTCACGTCCAAGCCAGCCATCGGTGCCTCTGCAGGGAATTCGGCCGACCATGATAGCGCAAAAATCCTGCCGCAGAGCCGTACAACCAACCGCGAACTTCGCCGTGCCGGTCAAGGCCTCAGTGAGCCTTTGCGGACGTCATGTCGGCGGACGCGCCGCGCCCCACGCGAACAGCATATCGCCGCAGGGGACGTACCGGCGTCGCGCCCGGGAAGGCGACCGGATTCGGCGCCTTGTCGGACGCCTGCCTATGCCGCTCTCCAAAGCCGCGGCCGGTCAGGTGATCCTGAAGGTCACACGCTCGAAGTCCGGCCCCTCGGTCAGCAGGCGGTGCAGGCGTACCCGCCAGACGCCGTCTACGTAGACCTCCAGCAAACGCTCCGGAGAGAACCAGCCCTTTGGCACGACCAGGCTTTGTTCGGCGCCGATGGCCGGCACGGCCGGCAGGAGGAAGGCCCTGCTGTAGGAGTCGGTCTGCCCCCCAAGCTGCGACAGCGGCCGCGCCGCGACCGCTTGTGGCTTGCCGGGCAGCGCAGCTACGCCGGCGACCAGACCGCCGCTCTGTTCCTGCATCAGCCATACCACCTGTGCCAGCAAGGGAGCACTGCCGTCATGCGGGCAAAGGGCCAGCAACTGCTCCGGTGCCATCCGCCGACCAGCCGTCGACCGGAGCAGGCGAAAGCCGTTGGCGCTCTGGTCAAGCACTTCCCAGTCGTCAACAGCAAAGCCCAGCTGCGCCTGGCGAACCTCCAGGCCCTGCGTCGGGTCCAGCCCGTGCCGGAAGGTGAACATGCTGTCGAACTCCTGGCGCGAGTAGATACGTGCGTTCTCGGGCTGATTGAACTCCTTCCCCGAGATGAAATAATGCATTCCAGCGAAGCCCGCGCACACCTTAGAAATCCCGGTTGCGCCGTGCCGGCGGAATCGGCGTGCAGCACGCAGCAAGGACCACGGCCTGGCCAGGCGGGTGAGCAGCCGCTGACACTGCGTCGTCGTGCAGTCCTCGCCCAGACCCAGTAGCGCCGGAGTCACTCTTTGCTGCAGCTGTTGTCTTGCCTGGTTGATCTGCATCGCCAGGCGCGTGGTGTCGAGACGGCGAAGGTTCTCGGTTTGCAGGCAGTCGCTGGAGGCACGCAGGCCTGAATCGTGCATCAGATCGACGACCGACGGAGGGAGTGCGTCGCCAGGCATCGCCGGGTGGACGCTGACCAGTGGTGACCAGGCAGCGGCCCAACGCCGGACCAGCCCCAACTCGCGCACGGTGAGGCTGCAAGGGCCGGCGAGTTCGATCAGCAGCAGGCCGACAAAGGCCGCCGCACAGTGCGTGCTGCGGCCGAGCGGATCGAGAGAATCCGGAACGCCGACTGTCGCCACTCCCCATTCCTCGGCGCTGGCGAAAAAGCCGTGCAAGTCCAGCCAGAGGCCGCTCGGCAATTGCCGCCGGGCGCGATGATGTTCGATGATCGCCATCCCGGTGTAGTAGATGCATCGGTGCAGGATCAGGGCGAGTCGTTCGCCGTCGTCGCGGCCGTCGTCGGAGCTCTGCAGCTGGGCGCAGTGCGCGTAAGCGCGCGCCGCCTTGAGCCACGTTGCGACAACCTGCTGAAACGCCGCCTCCTCGGCATCACCAAGTGGCAGCGCCTTGTTGGTGAAGTGCCGGGCAAGTTCTTCTTCGATGAAGCACAGGGAAATCCGCGTCTGTTCCAGCAGCTGCAAATAGACATCCGCTGCTGGTGGCGCCTGCAGCAGACTATCGAGAAAGTGGTTGATCTCCAAATCGGCCTGCTGCGAGTTGGCCAGCGGCAGGCGGGAAAGAATCTGGAAGCCTGTTTGGAGGTCGGAAATCTTCATGGTTACCGGGACTCGGGCAAGTACTGCGCTCATGGTGCTTCTCCTCGCTTACCGTTAAGTACACTGCAGGGCGGCGATGATCCGATCGCCCAGTTGCCGGCCATCGACCACGCTGCGCCGAGGAACATGCACGCGCTGTGGCCTCGCCCAGACCGGCTGGGGAAAGTGTCTGTCGTCGCGCCAGCGCGGGATCAGGTGCCAATGGACATGCGGCGTCATGTTGCCCAGGCTGGCGAGATTGATCTTGTCTGGCTGGTACAGGCTGCGTACCGCGGTCTCGACGGCAAACAGGACGGTCATCAGCTGCATCCTTTCCTTGTGGGGCAGGTCGGTCATTTCGCGCAAATGCCGATGCAGAATCACGCGGCAGAAGCCGGGATAGTCAGCGTCGGCCACCATCACCACCCGACAGATCCCGTTCTCCCAGACCACTTCCCCGCCCGCAGAGCCACAAAGCTCGCAATCGTCAATCGCACCCTCACTCACGTCCAGACTCCTTGTAGATCGCTCGGCGCCGAAGCGCGCTGTTGACCGAGAAGATAGGCTCATCCCCAGAACAGGGTTAGGAAATAGGTCACAGAGCACGCAACAAAAAGAGGACGGTGTGGCCGCGCTCTGGATCGCGTGTCCGGCAACTGCCCGGACACGCGATGCGTTGGCGATCAATTCAGCCTTGTAGGGAGGCCGGGCCTGGCGGCTGGGCCCTGGGACGACCGTCGGATTGCCTGACACGCGAGCGCACGCATGGCTCGTGGTGTCCGAAATGGTCGGTCTTGACGGGAGTGAACGAACCAGGAGCGAGCAGCCAAGACCTCGCTGCGCGATCCTCGCTCGTGCTTGGGCGCGCGCCGGGCTAGCTGCTGGAGCGCCGACAGGTCGTCGGCAGAGCCGCCACAGGGGACGCCGTGGTGAACCCGCGACGCGGCAGGAACTAAGGGAAGTGCCGCCGGGAGCCTACAGCCGCTCGACCCGCACCTTGGTGACGGTGCGCGCATCGGCTTCGATCACCGTGTAGCGGTATCCTCGCTCTTCAACGGTATTGCCGACCACCGGAATGTGTCGTAGCCGGTTGATCAGGAAACCGGCGAGTGTGTGTGCCTCGCCGACCGGTAGATTGAGCCTGAGCGAATCGTTGAGTTCCGAGATCGGCGCCCGTCCCCCGATCAGATGATGATCGTCGCTCTCCGACTCGATCACCACCCGAGGAGGCTTCATGTTGTCGAAGTCGTAACCAGTGTCGATCGTCCCGACCACCTCTTCGAAGATGTCTTCCATGGTCAGGATGCCGATCGCCGAGCCGAACTCGTCGACCACGATCGCCATATGATCGGTGCGCGCGCGCAGTAGCGGTAGAACCTGATCGATGGTCTGTTTGGGTGACAGATAAAGCGCCGGCCGGATGAAGTCGCTGATCGCACGCTGCTCGATTTCCGGCTGCAGCAGGTCCCAGGTCGTCAGGGTCAACACGCCGGTGACATTGGTAATATTGCCGCGAAAGACCGGCAGGCGATTGAATCCATGCTCCCACACGCGACGAACGGCCTCGGCCATCACGCGACGCTCGCTGAATCCAATGACCTCCGCCAGCGGCGTCATTACCTCGCCGACGGTGGTATCGGCAAAGCGGAAAATGCGGCGAATACGCTGCTTGTTGGTGGCCCCACCGCCGTCGGCGGAGGTCTCGGAGAGGTCGAGCAGCACGCGCAGTTCGTCCTTGGTGATAAAGCCAATCTGCCCCGATGAGGCACCGCCGAAGAGGCGCGCCGCAACGCGGGCGACACGGCTGAAAACGAAGATCACCGGATAGAAGACGAAAGAAAAGAATCGCAGTCCGTAGATGATCTTGGTGACGATCCAGTCAGCTTTCTGTTGAAAGATACTCTTCGGAACGATCTCGCCGAAAATAAGCAGAAACGGTGTGAATACCAGCACAGAAATCAGGTCGCCGACTTCCCCGAACAGCCGGATGAACATCAGGGTGCCAATGGTAGTGATCGTCACCGTCGCTATGTTGGTCCCGACCAGCGTCGTTCCGAGCATTACGTCAGGGGTACGAAAGAGGTGCAGGACCAGCTTGGCTCCCTGGTCGCCAAGACGCGCCTGGTGCCGCAGGCGTATCTTGTCGGAATTGACCATCGCCAGCTCGGAGCCGGAAAAAAAGCCCTTCAGGACGAGAAAGATCAGGATGACCACGAAATGCCACAAATACTCCATTGCTCTCCTCCCCGCGTCCTAATCCGCCGTGCTTACGGTTCGCCCCGACGGTCTGTCGCTGTCCTGCTCGTTGTCCGGTAGCAACTCGGGCTGCTCGCACTCCGGTTCGCGCAGCAGAGCATCCTCGTATTCGTCGAGAGTTTCCTGCTCCGGATCGGTCGGCAAACCGCCGGACAGCAACGCCGCTCCGACGCTTTCCATGTCCAGAGGCTCTTCCGGTGCTGTTTGCTGCTCGTCCTTGGTGTGCCCGTACGAAACACGAACCTTGGTGATGCGCATGCCACTCACTTCTTTGACGGTGATCTCGTAGTCTGTACAGAATACCTTCTCGCCGACCCGCGGCAAGCGGCCGAAGAGCACCAGGGTCACCCCGCCAATGGTGTTCATCAGCGGGTGGTCGATGTCGAAATTGGTGAGCGTGCGGAAATCCGCCAGGCGCATGTAGCCGGGGACTGTAAAGCTGTTGTTGTGCTCGTGCTGATAATATTCCTGCCCCCGCATCTTTCCGGAAATCTCACCGAAGATGAAGGTCATCACGTCCTTGATGGTGACGATACCGAGGACCTCGCCGTACTCGCCGATGACCACCGCGGCGCGGGTGTTGAAACGCTGAAAATACTCGAGTATTTCGTCGACCTTCTTGGTTGGTGGAACGAAGTGCGCGGGCTTGAGGATTTGCCCAAGTTCAATGGTAGACAGATCTTTGTCGCTATGTACCCGGCGGAGCAAATCCTCGGCGTGCAGAAAGCCGATGACATTATCCCAGTGGCCGCGATAGACCGGGACTCGTGGGTGACGATAGCTACGGAAGCGTTCGATCAGTTCATCGATTGGCAGGTCGGCGTCGAGAAAGCGAATGCGCGGCCCAGGCGTCATGATCCGCGCCACGTCAGTCTCTGCGGACTCGAGAACCTTGTCGATGAGCACTCGCTCCGAGGCTTCGATGATCCCCGTCTCCTCGCTATCGGCCATCAGTGTGCGCAATTCGTCGGGCTTGAGGATGTTCTCCCGGTCGACGTGCTCACCGACCACCAATGTGGTCACCCGGTCGGCAACCAGGCGCACGACGTCGCGCAGGGGGGTGACAATGAAAATCCACTTTGGCAGGAACCTGGCCGAGAGCTTGGTCGCGAACTTCACCGGCGCATTGACGGCGATGGTCTTGGGCGTCACCTCGCCAAAGAGCAGCAGCAGAGGAACCATGACGACGATGTTGATCCAGCCAGCATCCGCTTCGCCGAACAACATGACCAGGATCATCGCCATGTTTGCTGCCGCGGCGATGTTGACCAGTTCGTTGCCGCACAACAGCGAGACGATCAGCCGGCGCGGCTCATCGAGCATCGCGTGGATACTTTCGGAATGGGGGTTGCGCGAATTGCGCAGCTTCTGCAGATCGATGCGGCTAAGCGAAAAAAGCGCCGTTTCGGAGCCGGAGAAAAATGCCGACATGCAGAAAAGGCCGCACTGAATCAGCAGTCGAATGGTCAGATCCCAGTCAATAGCCGCCAGGTCGATGAAGTCAAAGGCTTCCCTCAACCACTCCATGAATGCCCCCGCCTCATGACTTGTTGACCAGCAGACTCCCACGCTCGGTGCGCCGGATCGCAGTGTCCCATTGATTTCCCGGTCGGCCGCTTGCCGAGTCGATAGGGAACGGTCAAAACCGCAAGGATAGGCCCTATGCGCCTACGAAACAAGCCTCAGCCTTGTCCACTGTGGTAT
>DPSD01000728.1 GCA_003538495.1 Accumulibacter sp. | reverse complement strand
TCAGGGCTGCGATCCTGAGAGAGTGTTCAGCGCTCGCGCGGGCGTCGCGACGGGCGATCGGGCTCCGGATTTTCCATGTCGAAGCCCGCCATCAGCCGCCTCACCTCGGCCTCGCTGAGTTCGAGAACCTGCCCGCGCTTCAAGCCTGGCGGCAGCGCAATGGGCCCGTAGCGGACGCGCATCAGGCGGCTGACGACGACCCCGACGGCTTCGAACATCCGCCGCACCTCGCGATTGCGGCCCTCGAAGAGCGACACCCGGTACCAGCGATTGGCACCCTCGCCGCCAGCCTCCTGAAAGCTCGCAAACTTGGCCGGCCCATCGTCGAGATCGATGCCATCGAGCAGGCGCTGGCGCGACTCGTCGGGAAGTTCGCCGAGAATCCGTACCGCGTATTCGCGGATCAGCTGATAGCGCGGATGCATCAGCCGGTTGGCGAGTTCGCCCGAGGTGGTCAGCAGGAGCAAGCCGCTGGTGTTGAAGTCCAGACGACCGACCGCCACCCAGCGTCCGACCGAAATCCGGGGCATCGCGGTAAACACGTTCGGCCGATGCTCCGGGTCGTTGCGCGAAACGATTTCGCCGTCGGGCTTGTGATAGATGACCACCCGCGGCAACCGGTTCGAGAAGCGCAAATTGACCAGCTTGCCGTTGACCTTCACCCGGTCACCCGGACTGACCGTCTGGCCGACGTGCGCCGGCTCGCCATTGACGTTGATCCGGCCGGCGACGATCAACTCTTCCATCTCCCGACGCGAGCCGATGCCGCTCTGGGCCAGCAGCTTGTGCAAACGTTCCGCCTTGACCGGCGCGTCCTGATGGCGCCCCCGCCCGGACGAATCGCCGGCGTGGCTGTGTCCCGCCGAACGTCGAGGAGCGCCCACTGCTGCGGCCGAAGGTTCCGGCGAAGCCTCGGGCGAAAGCCGTCTCGCCGCCACCGGCGCGGTGGACCGTGGAGAACGGGAAGTGTCGGCAGTTGATCTGCGCTTGCTAGTGGCCATCAGCGAGGTCCAGGGTGGAATTGATCTGTTCGAGGGGCGGCAACTCGGCCACACTGCGCAAGCCGAGGTCGTCGAGGAATTTTCGCGTCGTTGCCAGCAATCCTGGCCGCCCGGGCGTATCGCGATGGCCGACGACGTCGACCCAGCCGCGCTCCTCGAGCACCCGGATCACCTGCGTCGACACCGTCACACCGCGGATATCCTCGATATCACCGCGCGTCACCGGCTGACGATAGGCAATGATGGCCAGCGTTTCGAGCACCGCGCGCGAGTAGCGCGGCGGCTTTTCCGGGTTCAGACGTTCCAGATATGGCATGTATTCGGCGCGCGTCCGGAAGCGCCAGCCGCTGGCCAGCTGCAGCAATTCAGCCGGTCGCTCGCTCCATTCGCTGCGCAACTCGTCGAGCAGGACGCGCAAGACATCGACCCCGATCCGGTCCTCGAAGACCTTGCGCAGTTCGAGCAGCGACAGGGGTTCCCGGGTGCTCAGCAGGACCGCCTCGAGCACCCGTTTCAGGTCGCCGGGACTCTCTGGCGCGGTCGGCATCACAGGCTCATCGGAGATCATGGCGGACTCCCGGATCATTGGCCAGGCGCAGGTAAATCGGCGCGAATTCTTCGACCTGTGTCATCTCGAGCAAATGCTCACGCGCCAGCTCAAGCAGTGCCAGGAAGTGCACCACCAGCACCGGGGCGCCCAGCGCCGGGTCGAACAGGTCACCGAATTCGACAAAGCCGCCGGCGTCGCGCAGGTGGCGCAGGATCATCCCCATGTGCTCACGCACCGACAATTCCTGGCGCTGCACCAGGTGATGGGTGTGCAGCCTGGCTTGCTGCAGGATCCCGCGCCAGGCATTCTGCAGATCCGCCGCATTGACCTCGGGCAGGCGGCGGAGCAACGCTTTCTCGACCCACACCTCGACCCAGTCGAAATCGCGCTCGGCCTGCGGCAGTTCATTGAGCGCGTACGCCGCAAGCTTCATCTGCTCGTACTCGATCAGGCGGCGAACCAGTTCGGCACGCGGGTCCCCGGCCTCGTCGCCCTCGACGGCTTTTGGTCTGGGCAACAGCATCCGCGACTTGATCTCGATCAGCATCGCCGCCATCACCAGATAGTCCGCCGCCAGCTCGAGGTTCTGCGACCGCATCGCCTCGACGTAGACCAGGTACTGCTCGGTTAGCGGCGCCATCGGAATGTCGAGGACATTGACGTTGGCCTTGCGAATCAGATACAGCAGCAGGTCCAGCGGCCCCTCGAAGGCATCGAGCATCACCGCCATCGCATCCGGCGGGATGTAGAGGTCAAGCGGCAGCTGCGTCAGCGGCTGGCCGTAGATCCTGGCCAGCGGGCTGCTTGCAGCGGCCACCGGCTGCTCGCTCTGGTCGATGGTCGCGCGATCGCTGCTGATCGCTGATTGGAGGACCACGCTGGCGCTCAGCTGTAGTCCAGCCCCATCGCCGCGCGCACATCGCGCATCGTCTCGCGGGCCAGGTGGCGCGCCTTGCGGTTTCCGTCGGCGATGATCTCGCGGACCAGCCGCGGGTCGTCCAGGTAGGGCTGGGCGCGCTCGCGCATCGGCGCCTGCTCCTTGAGGATGCCGTCGATCACCGGCTGCTTGCACTCCAGGCAGCCGATACCGGCGCTGCGGCAACCCTGCTGCACCCAGGCCTGACACGCCTCGTCCGAATACACCTGATGCAGCTGCCAGACCGGACAGAGGTCAGGATTACCCGGGTCGTCACGGCGAATACGCGCCGGGTCGGTCGGCATCCGCCGGACCTTCTGCGTCACCGAAGCGGCGTCCTCGCGCAGGGTGATCGTGTTGCCGTAGGACTTGGACATCTTCTGGCCGTCGAGCCCCGGCATCCGCGACGCGGCGGTGAGCAGCGCACCCGGCTCGACGAGGATCATCTTGCCGGTGCCTTCGAGGTAGCCGCCGAGGCGCTCGCGGTCGGCGTGCGCCAGGCCGGGGACTTCGTCAAGCAGCGCGTGCGCGCGCTCGATGGCCGTCTTGTCGCCATCCTGCTGAAAGTGCGTGCGCAGTTGCGTGTACGCACGGGCACGTTTCGACCCCAGTTTCCTGACCGCCTCCCTGGCCTTCTCCTCGAAGCCCGCTTCGCGTCCGTAGAGGTGATTGAAGCGGCGGGCCACTTCACGCGAAAACTCGATATGCGGCACCTGATCCTCGCCAACCGGCACCTTGTCGGCGCGATAGATCAGGATGTCCGCCGACTGCAGCAGCGGATAGCCGAGAAAACCGTAGGTCGAAAGGTCCTTGCTTTCGAGCTTTTCCTGCTGGTCCTTGTAGGTTGGAACGCGCTCCAGCCAGCCCAGCGGGGCCATCATCGACAGCAGCAGGTGCAGCTCGGCGTGCTCGGGCACCTGCGACTGGATGAACAGCGTCGCCTGGGCAGGATCGACGCCCGCCGCCAGCCAGTCGATGACCATATCCCACGAAGCCCCGACAATGCCCTGCGGGTCATCGTACTGGGTGGTCAGCGCGTGCCAGTCGGCGACGAAGAACAGGCAGGGATGCCGGTGCTGCAGGCTGATCCAGTTCTTCAGGACGCCGTGGTAGTGGCCAAGGTGCAGGCTGCCGGTCGGGCGCATCCCGGAGAGGACTCGTTCTGCGTACATTGGCGCGCTCCGACGGCTCAGACGGGAAACTGAAAAATGAAATAAATCAGGCCCATCACCAGGCCCATCACGGGCGTCAACAGCCAGCTCAGGACGCCGGTGAACAGCAACAACAAGAGGATCGGAAAGCCGAAGCGCTCGATCTGCGCAAAGCGCCAGGCGGCTTGCGACGGCAGCAGGCTGACGGCAATGCGGCCGCCGTCCAGCGGTGGCAGCGGAAAGAGATTGAGCACCATCAGCACCAGGTTGACCAGCATGCCGATCCGGGCCATCTCGGCCATCGGCAGACTGAAGAAATTGACCGGCAGCAGCAAGACCATCTTCATCGCCGTCGCCCAGAACAGCAGCATCGCCAGGTTGGCGCCCGGCCCGGCGGCGGCGACCCACAGCATGTCGCGCTTGGGATGGCGCAGGCGACCGAAATTGACCGGCACCGGTTTGGCCCAGCCGAACAGGATGCCGCCCGCCCACAACGAAGCGATCGGCACCAGGATCGTCCCGATCGGGTCGATGTGCTTCAGCGGGTTGGCGGTGATCCGACCCTCCTGCCACGCCGTCGGGTCGCCGAAATGGCGTGCGGCATAGCCATGCGCGGCTTCGTGCAGGGTAATCGCCAGGGTCACCGGCAAGGCGGCGATGGCAATCGTCTGAATCATCTGTTCCATGCTCTCTGTCTCTCAATCCAGGCCAAGAGGCGCCAGCGGCCCCAGGCCGGCGCGGACCAGCAGCGGCAGCGCACCGGTCAGGTCAACGACGGTGGTCGGCTCGATGCCGCAGTTGCCGCTGTCGAGGATCAGTTCCAATTGGCTTTGCAGCCGATCCTGAATGTCCCAGCCTTCGGTCAGCGGTCCGTCGTCGCCGGCGACGATCAGCGTCGAGGTCAGCAGCGGCTCGCCAAGCACTCCGAGCAAGGCCAGGGTCACCGCGTTCGCCGGCACGCGCAGGCCGATGGTCTTGCGTTTGGGGTGCAGGACGCGCCGCGGCAGCTCCCGAGTACCCTCAAGGATGAAGGTGTAGCTGCCCGGCGTAGTGGCCTTGAGCAGACGATAGCGGGCATTGTCGACGCGGGCGAACTGGCCGATCTGCGACAGGTCGCGGCACATCAGGGTCAGCAGGTGCCGGTCATCGACGCCACGGATGGCGCGAATGCGCTCGACCGCCGCCTTGTCGCCGAGGTGGCAACCCAGCGCATAACTGGAATCCGTCGGCAAGGCGATGACGCCGCCCTGGCGGACGACCTCGGCGGCCCGGTTCAGCAGCCGCGGCTGCGGATTGTCCGGATGAATCGAGATGTGCTGCGCCATCGCCCTCCCCCAGGCTCAGAACACATCCCAGATGGGCTTCAACCCATCCGGCAGGGGTGCCAGTTGGCCAAGATCGAAATAGCTCTCGCCGGGCCCGTGGAAATCGGAGCCGCGCGACGCCAGAAAGCCATACTCACGGGCCAGCCGGCCAAAGATATCGACGTGCTCCTGGGTATGGCTGCCGGACACGACTTCGATCGCCCGCCCGCCAAGGTCCTTGTATTCGGCAAGAAAGCGCCGCATGTCGGGCCGCGACAGCTTGTAGCGCCCCGGGTGCGCGACCGCTGCGAGACCGCCGGCGCCGCTGATCCAGCCCAGCGCATCGGCCAGCGTCGCCCAGCGATGATCGACATAACCCGGCCGGCCGGGAACCAGATACGACTCGAAGACGCTGCGCAGATCCTTGCGGACGCCGCTGTCGACCAGAAAGCGGCCAAAATGCGCACGACTGATCAGACTGGGATTGGCCGCCAGGCGCATTGCACCGTCGAAAGCACCATCGATGCCGACCTTCTCGAGTTCGGCCGAGATCCGCCGCGCGCGATCGATCCGGCCCGAGCGAATCGCCGCCAGACCGGCATTCAACGCCGGATCGGCGGGATCGAAAGCGTAGCCGAGAATATGGATCTGCAGCGACTCCCACTCGATCGAGATTTCGACGCCGTTGACCAGCGACATCCCCGCCGCTTCGGCTGCCGCCCGTGCTGCCGGCAAGCCGTCGAGGTTATCGTGGTCAGTCAGCGCCAGCAGGTCGACGCCGTTCGAGGCCGCTCTGGCGGCGACCGCGGCCGCCTGCAAGAGACCGTCCGAGCAGGTGGAATGACAATGCAGATCACAGTTGAACACGGCAGAAGGCCAAGTATGGGCAGCGCAAAATTGTAAACTGCGCATGATAGCACAGCCGCCCGATGGCTCCCCGGCTGTAGCGACGCGCAAGGGATCGGTGGTTTCCGCGGTCAGCGCACCGCTCCGAATTGACCCCTTGCCAGCGCCCGATCGGGCCTATAATCCCCGACTTTTTCGAGGCCGCCCATGTGGTTCAAGAACCTCTACCTCTACCGCCTGCCCAAGAACTGGGCCGTCGACACCGCGCAGCTTGAAGAACAACTCGCCAGGTTGACCCTGCAAGGCTGCAGTGCCACCGACCCGCGAAGTATCGGCTGGGTGCCACCGCGTGACGGCGGCGCGCTGATTCATTCGGTAAACCAGCAGTGGCTGCTGGCCCTCGGCGTCGAGGAAAAGCTGCTGCCGGCGTCGATCGTCAAGCGCTTTGCCAGCGACAAGGCGAAAGCCATCGAGGAAGCCGAAGGACGCCGCGTCGGCCGCAAGGAGATGCGCGAAATCCAGGAGGAAATGACCATCGAACTGCTGCCGCGCGCTTTCATCCGCGGCCGCAGCACCCTGGCCTGGATCGACCCCGGCAACGGCTGGCTGGTCATCGACTCGTCCTCGCCGGCGAAAGCCGAGGAATTCCTCGAACATCTGCGCAAGTCGGTCGATGGCGTGCCGGCGAAGGTGCTCAAGGTCACGCAGTCGCCGTCGGCGGCGATGACCGGCTGGGTGGCCGGCGGCGAAGCACCGGTTGGTTTTACCCTCGACCAGGATCTCGAACTGCGCTCGGCCGAGAGGGCCACCGTGCGCTACGTCAAGCACACCCTGGAAGGCGAAGAAATCCGCCAGCACATCGCCGCCGGCAAAGTCGTCACCCGCCTGGCGATGACCTGGAACGACCGCATTTCCTTCGTCCTCGACGACAACCTGCAGATCAAGCGGCTGGCCTTCCTCGACATCCTCAAGGAACAGGCCGAAGGCCAGGGCGAAAACGAAGACGAGCGCTTCGATATCGACTTCACCCTGATGAGCGGCGAAGTCGCACAACTGCTCGACGACCTGCTCACCGCCCTCGGCGGCGAACCAGCGACCGCGACGTAGCGGTCGCTGCGGTCACGGCAGTCGCGTTGGCCGTGGCTCGGGGCGAGCCACGGGCCTCGACCGATCATCTCGCCGCCGCCGTTGCGCTTACGACCGCGTCCGGCGGCGTCGCGCCGATACCCTGCCGGTGGCGCAAACGCCGCGCGATCTCGGCAAGTCCCTGCTGATCCTGCGCCGACGGGGGTGGCAGGCGCAGCGCTCCGGTGTACGCCGCCGGCGAGTAGATCCTCGGCAGACTGTCGTCGGCGTCCGCCGGCAAGAGGGCGATCACGGCATCGGCGCCGAGTTCCAGGCCACGCGCTATAGACGGTCCATCGATCGTCGCCTGCGCCGATTCGACAACGACCACCTCGATCCGCGCATGCCTTGCAGCGCCCACCCATCCGGCCACCAGTCCGGTCAGCCGGACCGTCAGACCGGCGTCGGGCGCGGCGCCGAGCGCAGCCGCCAGGCGCGCACTCAAGCCGAGAACGGTCTCCCAACTGCGGCTGTCCATTTGCAGCAGCGCCGGACCGACGAGCCACGCGTCGAGGGTCGAGGCGATCAGTTGCGCGCCGTCCGCATCGATCTGCTCATCGACGGCGGCCGCCAGCCGCTGCGCGAGCGCGGCGTCGGCCGCGTGGTGCACCACCAGCAGCCGGCGGATAGCCCGCGTGCGCGGCGCATTGCGCTGGCGAAAGCCGGCCAGCCACGCCGAGCGAAGCGATGCCTGCGAGAAATCGGCACTGTCGCGCAAAACCCCGACACCCGTCTGCGGCACGCCGTCGAGCTGCCGCGCCAGCAGCTCGCTGCGCAGCTCGGCATCCCGGTCGACTGCCTGTTGATCCCCTACGCTCGCGACGCCGCCGAGCAGAGCGAAATCCTGCGCCGCCTGGCCAGTGTCGTGCAGCCCGGTGAACACCTCTCGATCGACGTCACGCACGGCTTTCGCCACCTGCCGATGCTGGCGCTGGTGGCGGCTCGCTATCTCGGCCGCGTCGTCGGCGTCCAGATCGATGAACTGTATTACGGCGCCCTCGAAATGACCGCCGACGGCGAAACGCCGGTGCTGCGCCTCGGCGGCCTGCTGGCGATGCTCGACTGGGTCGACGCGCTGGCCACCTACGACAAGGANNTCACCAGCACGCGCGCGTCGCGCTCGGTGTTCTGCAACGCGTCCACCGCCGCCTGCCACGCCGCCGCACCACCGTACAACTCGCTGCAAGGCAGGCCGCTCCAGGCCAGCTCTGCCGGCATCCGCATGCTCCGCCAGGCGGCTGCCTGCGCGACCCGGTTGGCAAAC
>DPSD01000597.1 GCA_003538495.1 Accumulibacter sp. | reverse complement strand
GTAGGTCGGCTCGGTCGGCATCGGCTTGCCTTTGCGCGCCTCGTGCTCAACCTTCGCTTGCCATTCCTGCAGTTCGGCCTCGTCTTTTCGCAGTTTGGCCTCGATACGTGCATACCTACCGGCTCGCTCACGCAATCCGGAGATCTTCTCGCTTTGCTGCGCTTGGCGAGCGGCGGCGGATTGCATCACGGCGAGGTCAGCAACGCCCTTCTCGATCTGCTCTGCGATGCGGGCGAGTTCTTCGCGGGCCAGTCGCAGGCGGTTGGCATCCTGTGCCGGCTTCTGGGCTTTCCATGTCGCAGACTTGACGCTTCCATAGGTCTCGCCGGTGATCGCTCTCCAGGCCGCCTTGGCTTCGCGCGCATTGACCTGGGCCTCCTTGTGGGCGGCGTCGAAGCCGGCGCGCAGGTGCGGGCTGATCTCCTCAACCTTGGTGGCGTTGCAGCCCTTGGAGAGCAAGCGCTTGGTGACCGCGTCTCCGTCGGTTCGCAGCCCCGTCAGACCGAAGAGAAAAGAGCGGCGCTCGTTTGTGTCGAGACTGGCAAAGCGCTGCGCATCGAGGACGTAGGGCAGGATGGCGGGCGGGCGGCTCTGTCCGGTGTGCTCGTGAGCGCCGTTTGGCAGCGTGATGGCACTGCGCTCGCCGTCGTGGTCGACGACGCAGAAGCCGACATCAGCACCTTCGGTGATGAGCTTCCGGTAGTCCTTCTTCATGGTGACGCGCGCCGGTTCGCCGGTCAGCGCCATGCGCACCGCTTCAGCAATACTGCTTTTGCCGCTGTGGTTGCGACCGCAGATGAGGGTTACGGGGCGCGACAGGTTGATGCAGACGTCGCGGGCACCGACGAAGCTCTTGGCTTGAATGGCGGTGACTTTCACTGCTTCTCCTCCGTTACGATGGCAATTCCGATCACACGCGGAGCGCTCTTTCCTTCCGTTTCCGCGTAGGGCTCCGTGTCGTAAGGAAGGTCGATGCCGACAGATTTGCCAAGCTTTTCCAGCATCGCTTTCACGCGGAACAGGTCGGGACCGACAAGCCCAGCCTGTCTTTCCAGGGGCGCTCCGTGCATGCGAACGAGCGGGGCATTGCGCAGGCGCAGCGCATCGGCGCGCATCTCGCGGTTCAGTTCGCGCATGTCGTGGTACTCGGCAGCGTCGGCACGGCGGGCCTCGCTCATCATGCCAACAGCGTTGCGCAGGCTCACCAGCTCGCGCTCGCGGTCAAGCCAGCGGCGCAGTACGGCGCGCAAGTTGCCCCAGAAGGTGCCCACATTCAGGCGGCGGGCGTCGGTGTCGTAGGTTTTCATCGGTCTTCTCGCTCCGGGCCGGTGCGGCCCAACAGGTCGCTGCAGCGGACGGCCCGCCAGCAGCGTGGTTACTCGGTGCGCCCAGCGGGGCCGCCGCTGAGCTTTGCGATCTACGTCTTGCTGGTCGGCGCTTTTTCATAGCAGCCAGGAACTCAATCCCAGCCTAGGATCATTTTTACCAGGCTCTCCCGTCCATCCGTGCACGCATCAGCCTGCGTATTCGCCCCTTTGATCGATCACTCCAGGCCAAGCCCGCCGCGCTCACGGCGCTGGCGTGTTGATGACTGTTCGGCACGCTGCGACTCGGCAAGCTCTGCGGCGCGAATGGCGGCCTCTTCTTCGGGGTCGGGGCGCCATTCGGCTGCGGTGGCGGGCTGCGGAACGGTGACGGGTTGCTTGTGGTCGAGTTGCTGTGGTGTGATTTCGCCGGTTTCGTAGTCGATGTTCGCTGGCGCATCGTCTGCCGTGACCATGAAATCCCCGTCGATGTCGTCGTTGTGCTGGTCTTTCCCTGCCTCGGCCATGGCGTCAAGCGCCACACCGGTTTGAAACTCGACGGACAGCGGGAGGAATTTGGCCAGCCGGCGAATGACAGTCTTGCGCCCCATCTCGACGAAGTGCGCCGACCACGGGTTCGCCGATTCCTTCTTGTACTTCACCGCCTGCTGAAAGCCCTGCGATCCGTCGCGGATGGTCTCGACTTGATGCCGGCTCATAAACTCGAAGCAATGGCCGCCATCCTTCAGCTTGGCCACAGCGTAAAATCCGATGACTTCGCCGCGCTCGCCCATTGCTGGGGTGTGGTTCAGCTTCTCGTCCAGGCCATAGACCAGCTCGAAACGGTCTGCATCGCACACTTCATGCGCGGCGATGCTGACGATTTGACCGGACCGGCGCGCGAGGTCGATCAGGCCTTTGTATCCAATAATGACCTGAACTGAGTTGACCCAGCGCTCGCCGCCGTTGGCGTCCTTGCGCTTGGTGTTGAACGGCACCAGGTACGCGTGACCCAGCACGGTGTTGGGCTCCAAGCCCATCTGCGCGCATTGACCGATGGCACCTACCAGGCTTGCTACATCGCATTTTGCCAATGCCGGCGTGGTGGTCGCTGCGATCTGCGCGACCTTGAGCAGCCGTTCGGCGTTCAGGTGCTTAGGCAGCATCTTGGCGATTTCGCCGGCCTTCTGTTTGAGCAGGTAAGCGATCTGCTCTTTTGGCTTCATGTCGGCCAGGCGCTGCTGCTGTACTTCGCCCGTGGCTATGGCTTTGAGTGCTGATGTGGTCATGTCCTGTTCCTTACTTGATGAGCAGCGGACGTGCGCCCGGTGCGGTCTTGGTGAACTGCTTGATGTGTTCCTGCGACGGGTAAAGCGCCAGGCATGCGGCTTGCCAGTCGGTCTTGACAGAGTCCTTGTTGCTCTTCCAAGTGGCTATCCGCTGACCCTGATAGATCAGCGTCGAGGCGTGGCCCATGGCGCACTTGATGCGCGTCGCGGCCGCTTCTGCGGCCGACTCGATGCGCTTTGCTTCTGCCTTCAGGCCGGCCAGGTGCGTTACCTGCGCCTGCAGATCGTCATCAGCTTCCATGACGATCCCACAATCCTTGGCATACAGCCACTTCACGTCGTCCGATGTCTCGGGCGGCGGCGCGTCGCGCTCCTGCACGCGGCGCCAGAACTCAACTTCCTTGGCTCGAATGGCCGCGATGGTTTCTTCGTCGCGCTCGATCTGGTGGACTCGCAGGTCGTCGACGCCAATGAGAGCCGCCACGATGGACCGCCGGCGCGGCTTGACCATCAGGCCGTGCATGACCTGGGCGGCGTAGTAGATCGGGATCTCGTCGGTATCTTGCTCGCCCCAGTCCTTGGCGGCGAACGGGTGGACGGTCTTGATTTCCGCGTTGTGTTCCTCGCCGTCGATGCGCAGCTCAAGGTCAAGCTCGCACGCCAAGTACGGGAAATCGCGATCCAGGTAGCGCGCGTTGCGAGCGATAATCTGTACGTCGTGGCCGCGGTCCTGAAGTTCGTCGATCAGCATCTCGACGACGACAGGCTCCCATCGGTGGCCGCGGTCGAAGATTCTCTGCTTGGCCAGCGTGATTTCCTCGACGTATGCGCCTGTCTTCTCCTGGTAGAGACGGAATGGGCTTTTCCACGGCGATACCCCGAGGATGGCGGCAACGTCACTGCCGCCGATGAATCTCGTGCGGTCCATCGTGCTCATTGCTCACTCCCGACCAGGTCTTCAATCGACAGCCGCGCCTCGACGAGCGCTTGCTTCGCCTTGCTCCAGTCGCCCTTGGTGGCTGCAACCTCGGCCATGTCGAGGAACTGGCGGACCTCGTTGATGACGTAGGCAGCAGGATCTTCGTCATCATGATCGCCGGAAAACTCTCCGAATTTATTGGCACGCATAATCCAAGCTCCTATCCGTGATCTCGCAGCCATTCCTCTCACCCGTATGTCCGCAGCGCTCGCACTGCCAGTACGCCAGTCTGCAAACCCGGCAAAGCGCGCAGACATGTCCGCAGCGCTCGCACTGCCAGTACCGGATGGCTTCCGTTCCGAATTCGTGGTCAAACGAGTCATCATGGAATTGCCAGTCGTGATCGATTTTGCTTGCGTCGCCCATCTCGACGGCGGCGGAGTCGATGTCGATGTTTGCATTCGACGCGCAGCATGCCGGGCACTGCAGCGCGCTTACCGGGTATTCTGCGGAGCAACGCCAGCAGGATGTCGTGTCTCTCATTTCCGATCCCCAATTGAGATTTTCGACATCTCGATTCGAGAATCCGCCATGGCGATTTGCGAGTCATAGTCCATGCGCCCGACGACGCCGAACAGGGCCAAAATGATGGCCAGGAAAATCATCGCTTTCATTCGGCACTCCTCCCCTCATAAAACTGGACGCGCTGCGCCAACTCGCTGTTTTTTTTGCGCAAGAACTTGATCATTTCATCGGCTTGCTTCAGCCGGTTGAGCAAAATCTGCTCATGAGCACGCCACTGAATTTGCTCAGGAGAATCCTCTCCTGCAGACTCATCGATAGCTATCCTGGCGGCGTGGATCATGTGTGCAGGCAGATAGGAGTCAGCAGAGAACGGCGGCCTTAAGCCGGAAACCTCGTCAAGGATCGCTTGCAGTGCGGCAATGGCGCGATCACTCATGGTCGTCTCCGCTCATCTCGTGGATGCAGCGCGCGACCACCAGCGGCAGAACCGCTGCCGCGATGAAAATAACCAACTCGATCATGTCTTTCTCCTTCAGTGGTTGATTGGTGCCGGTATCTGCCGACTTTCGCGGTTCTTTCATTTGTGTCCGCTATGCCAGCCGTGCGGCGCTGGTCCCGGTTTTGGCGGGTGTCCGGTGCTGATCTCCGGATTTATGGGCGCGATCTGTAGCCCTAAAATTCTTTCGGTTGCGGTCAGCCCCGCTCGTTCCCCCCGTTTTTTGTAGCTGGCCGGTCATTCCCGCCGAGTTTGTCGCCCCTTTCATGTCAATTCGCCCGAAAACCCCCGGCGATCAGGGTGGCCAGCTTTGGTGGTGGCCCTGTACCGTCATCCGCGTAGAGCGTCACGCCGGACGGCTACAGGCGGAACAGAGCGCTTTTGCGCCGCCTGCAACTCAAGACCACTACCAAAGCATCGACCCCAGCAGGCAAGATCGTCAGTTTTGCCTTGTGCTCGACGGGGATGGAGTTTCAAGACCGTCGTACCTGCCTCCAGGGTGATGCACTGGGAGTCGATGGGGATATTATCGCTCTTGCTATATTGGATGTCAATAGTAATTGCGATGAATTTTTTGTCAGGCGAAAAAAACCGCACAATGGCGTGACTCGGGCAACGCGCGACGGCCCTGGCCTGCGGATACAACATGACGGATCGGCGGCCAATGCCTTCTGCGTCAGCTTCGCCTCCTTTCTCACTTTGGCTATTGCAAAAAAATAGCGCATGCGATACTCTGTGCACATGAACTGGACATCAATCATTCAAGACCTCTTAGGCGCCGGCATGACGCAAGTGGAAATTGCCAACTGCTGCGATACTGGGCAGGGCCACATCAGCGATCTGATGAGAGGAAAGCGCAGGCAGCCAGGATGGAATCTTGGAAATCGCCTTTTGTCCCTGCACGCAGAGCGCTGCGGGAAGTCTGAGAAGGTGGCCGCATGACCTACCACCGCGGCGGCTGCCACCAAGCCATGGGAGAGCCAGACCGAGACGGACTCGGCCGTCCAGTGGCGCGCGGGGAAGCCTGCGCCTCCTGCCCTGGTTGCGACACTCCGCACGGCGACGTAGGGCTGACCGGCAAATCGCTGCAATCTCGGCTGGCCGTCGAGGATGGAAAGCTTTTCATCCGCTGGCAGTGCCCTGAATGCAATCGCACCGTTGATGAAGAAACCGACTGGCTGTCGGTATTCGAGGACGCCAAAAAGGTCGAGTTCAACCCGCTATGCGTGCATTGCCGGAAAGTCGTCGCATGAGCACCAATCACACTGACCCTGCCGTGCTGCCGATCGCCATCGCCATTGCTGCTGTTGCTGTGGCGTACCTGCTGGTATGGTGGATTTCATGAATGTCTCCTCCCGCGTGTTCGGACAGTCCGCGTGGGATTTCGCCGGGCCGGCTGCGGCTGGCTCGGCTTTTCTTTTTCGGTAGACGCCATCCATACATGAAAAATCTTCTCGACGATTCCATTCAGCGGATCGCGGAATCTTCTGAAAGGCTTTCATCCATCCAGGACGAAGCGGTATGGGTCAGCATATTCTGCGCAGTCGCGAAC
>DPSD01000116.1 GCA_003538495.1 Accumulibacter sp. | reverse complement strand
TCTCGTCACCCGCAACGACTACGCGCTCGGCCTGATGAATGGCGATATCGGGATAACGCTCGAGATCCCCGGCGGACCGGAGGCGGCGGATGAGGTCTGGGTTTCCCGCGTCGCCTTTCCCGCGGGCGATGGTAGCGACGGCATCAGGTGGGTGCTGCCAAGTCGGCTGCAGGCGGTGGAGACGGTTTATGCCCTAACCGTCCACAAGTCGCAGGGTTCCGAGTTCACGCACGCCACCCTGGTGCTACCGGAAAAACCGAATCCGATTCTGACGCGCGAACTCATGTACACCGGGATCACTCGCGCGCGGCGCTGGTTCACGCTGGTCAACCCGGGCGGTGCGGACGTCCAGCGACTGGCCGTCGAACGGCGCGTGCTCCGCGTTTCGGGGCTGCTGGACGCGGGTTGATGCCGGCCCGGCGTGCGCGCAGCAAGAAGCCCCGGGGCCCTGCTAACAGGCAGCAAACAGCTATCGAGCGCCAACGCTCACCGGGAAAGCTGCAGTCAAGGATGCCTGCCAAAGAGATTGCCAACCAGGACGCTAGCCAGGCGATAGTGCTTGGCAACTGCGGCGGCAAAGATCGAGCGCGACCCACCACCAGAAATTCTTCGAGCCGCCTAGTCGGTGGCCGTCTCAGGGCGAGGCTTGGAGAGGTCGCAATCGCGCAGATGCTTACCAAAACGGACCTTGCCAGCGAGCTTACCAGTCAGGCCGTGCCCGTCAGCACTGAACCGGCGGGCTCGGTACGGAGTTGCGGTAGGGGAATTGATCGACAGAATTCAAGATCTGGAGCGGGCGGCTGCTCGACGATGCCGCCGAAGTACGCGTAGCTTGGGTAACGGCGCCCCGTCGAAGATGGCGAGGAAGCCGGCTTGGCTACGGCAAAAGAAACCCCAGCGTAACCCCAGCAAAAAGCCCCGGTTTTTTGCCGGGGCTAAATGCTTGATTCTTTGGTGGTGATGGGTGGAATTGAACCACCGACCTATGGGTTATGAATCCATCGCTCTAACCAACTGAGCTACATCACCTCAGGGCGGCAGATTATAGGACCCACGCCAGTTGGTGGTCAAGCTGCAAACACACGCAGTCGACCAGAGCCGCTGTGCAGGCGGATTCCGCTGCGGCCAGCAGCGCCTGCCCGGTCCGCCGCGAAACGCTCACATCAGCACGATGTCGTATTGCTCCTGGCTGTAGCTGGGCTCGGCCTGCAGAGAAATCGGCTTGCCGATGAAGTCGGAGAGCATCGCCAGACCTTGTGACTCCTCGTCGAGAAAACGGTCGATCACCGCCAGGTTGCCGAGCACGCGGTATTCGCGCGCGTCGAACTGGCGGGCCTCGCGCAGCAACTCGCGCAGGATCTCGTAGCACACGGTGCGCGCTGTCCGGACCTCACCACGCCCGCCGCAGGTCGGACACTCTTCACAGAGGACGTGCGAAAGCGATTCGCGCGTCCGCTTGCGGGTCATTTCGACCAACCCCAACGCGGTGAAGCCGTTCACCGTCAGTCGCGTATGGTCGCGCGCCAGCGCCTTGTTGAACTCGCTGAGCACCGCCGCCCGGTGCACTTCATTTTCCATGTCGATGAAGTCGATGATGATGATCCCGCCGAGGTTGCGCAGACGCAGCTGCCGGGCGATGGTCTGCGCCGCTTCGAGATTGGTCTTGAAGATCGTGTCGTCGAAGTTGCGCACGCCGACGAAACCGCCGGTGTTGACGTCGATGGTGGTCATCGCCTCGGTCTGATCGATGATCAGGTAGCCCCCCGACTTGAGATCGACCCGGCGCGCCAGCGCCTTCTGGATCTCGTCCTCGACGCCGTGCAGGTCGAACAGCGGTCGGGCGCCGGTGTAATGCTCCAGCAAGGGCTCGACTGTCGGGGTGTATTCGGCGGCAAATGCCTTCAGTCTCTGGAAGTTCTCGCGCGAGTCAATGACGATGCCGGCGGTATCGGGATGGACGCAGTCGCGCAGCACGCGCTGCGCCAGCGACAATTCCTGATAGAGCAGCGAAGGCGGCGCGGCGGTGGTCGACTGAAGCTGGATATCACGCCAGATCTTGCGCAGGTACTCGACGTCCTTGGCGAGTTCGGATTCGCTGGCGTTCTCGGCCATCGTCCGGACGATGAAGCCGCCGGTTTCGTCGCTCGGCACCAGGCGCGACAACTTTTCGCGCAGCGCTTCGCGTTCAGACTCCCTTTCGATCCGCTGCGAAATGCCAATGTGCTTGTCCTGCGGCAGATAGACCAGCATCCGCCCGGCGATCGAGACCTGCGTCGACAAGCGGGCGCCCTTGGTGCCCATCGGATCCTTGATCACCTGCACGAGAATGCTCTGGCCCTCGAACAGCAAGCGCTCGATCGGCCGCAACGGCTCATCGTTGGTGCGCGGTTCGCGGATGTCGGCAACGTGCAGGAATGCGGTACGGCCGAGGCCGATCTCGATGAATGCCGACTGCATCCCCGGCAGGATGCGAACGATGCGTCCAACATACACATTGCCGACGAAGCCGCGACTCGAGCTGCGCTCGATATGCAGTTCCTGGACGGCGCCCTGGTGCATGACCGCGACGCGTGTTTCCTGCGGGGTGAAGTTGATCAGTATCTCTTCGGACATGGGGCGGCGATCTGGATAATGAGGGTAAGATTGCGGTTTGCCGCATTCGGCATTCTACCCTGTCATGCCGCCTCCCCGGATGTCCCTCAACGTAGCGACCGCGCTCGTCTCGACGCGTCTTTCTCCCGAGTTGCTTGCTCCTGCGGGTTCTCCGTCCATGCTGCGGACCGCGTTGGCCTACGGTGCCGACGCCATCTATGCCGGGCAACCGCGCTACAGCCTGCGCGTGCGCAACAACGAGTTCGGCAAGATCGAGGCACTGGCTGGCGCGATCGACGACGCGCACGCAGCGGGCCGCAAGCTGTACGTGGTCAGCAACGTCCTGCCGCACAACAGCAAGGTCCGCAGCTATCTCGCCGACATGGCGCCGGTGGTGGCGCTCAAACCAGACGCGCTGATCATGGCCGACCCCGGGCTGATCGACCTGGTTCGCGAAAACTGGCCGGCGATGCCGGTACATCTCTCGGTGCAGGCCAATACCGTCAACTTTGCCGCCGTGCGCTTCTGGCGCAAGCTCGGGATCAGCCGGATCATCCTGTCGCGCGAGCTGTCGCTCGACGAAGTGGCGGAAATACGCCAGGAGTGTCCGGAAATGGAACTGGAAGTCTTTGTTCACGGCGCCCTGTGCATCGCGTACTCGGGCCGGTGCCTGCTGTCGGGCTACTTCAACCACCGCGATCCCAACCAGGGCACGTGCACCAATTCGTGCCGCTGGGATTACAAGCTGAAGGCGGCGGGTGCCGCCGACGCTGACCGGCCGGGTGCCTGCAGCTCGACCAGCGCTGGCGGCAGCGCGATCGGCGACTGGCTGCTCGAAGAAAAGGAGCGCCCGGGCGAACTGATGCCGATCGATGAAGACGAGCACGGCACCTACATCATGAACTCGAAGGACCTGCGGGCGGTCGAGCACGTCCGGCGGCTGACCGAGATCGGCGTCGATTCGCTGAAGATCGAAGGGCGCACCAAGTCGGCCTACTACGTCGCGCGGACCACGCAGGTCTACCGCCGGGCGATCGACGACGCGGTTGCCGGCCGCCCATTCGACC
>DPSD01000318.1:7084-8289 GCA_003538495.1 Accumulibacter sp. | reverse complement strand
GGCTGCCCGGCTCGCGCAGCGGTCCGCCGTGGTGGCGCGGACAAAGCCCGAAGCGCGACTCGACCCAACCTTTCAATACCGCCGCCTCGCGGCTTTCGGCGTCGAAGGCCCAGCCACGCAGCACGCGCAGGTAGCTGGCCTTCGCCCGCGCACTCGTCTGGCCGGCGGAGAGCCCGGCATCTTCGGGCTGCTGCAGACGAAAGTGCTTCTGCATGTAGCCGGCAAAACGCTCGGCGCGCTCCGGTGCTTCGGGAATGTCGTCGAGAAGCGCCCACAGCGGTTTGTGCAGGTCGGCGATTCCGTCGATCTGCAAGCGGGTCGGATGCCGTTGAAAGGTCAGGCCACCGAGGATTACGGCCGGCAGATTGCAACGGTTGATCGGCAGTCGGGCCAGGCGCGGCAGTGTCGGGCAGTGTTCGCCCGTCTTGTCGGGAGCGCGACAAACGTCTGCGGGAATGTCAGACACCGGCGTCTCGTCGGCTTTCGACGGAATCGCCGCAAGCCTTGCCAAATCTGGGTTTCAGCGCATCCGGCGGGATCTGGCACGGTCTGTGCACCAGCCCTGTCAGGAGCGCGGGATTCTTCCCTGCTTCAGCGGATTTCAACGCAGCAATTCAATCAAGGAGATTGCATCATGGCAAAACTTCGTCAGGCCGCCATCTATGGCAAGGGCGGTATCGGCAAGTCTACCACCACACAGAACCTCGTCGCTGCTCTGGCCGAGGCAGGCAAGAAAGTGATGATCGTCGGCTGCGATCCGAAGGCCGACTCGACTCGCCTGATCCTGCACAGCAAGGCACAGAACTCGGTCATGGGTCTGGCTGCCGAGGCCGGTTCGGTCGAGGACCTCGAACTCGAGGACGTGATGTCCGTCGGTTACGGCGGCATCAAGTGCGTCGAGTCGGGCGGCCCGGAACCTGGCGTCGGCTGTGCCGGTCGCGGCGTCATCACCGCCATCAACTTCCTCGAAGAAGAAGGGGCTTACGACGAGGATCTCGAGTTCGTCTTCTACGACGTGCTCGGTGACGTGGTTTGCGGCGGTTTCGCGATGCCGATCCGCGAGAACAAGGCGCAGGAAATCTACATCGTCTGCTCCGGCGAGATGATGGCCATGTACGCCGCCAACAACATCGCCAAGGGCATCGTCAAGTATGCCAACTCGGGGGGTGTGCGCCTTGCCGGACTGATCTGCAACAGCCGCAACA
>DPSD01000318.1:6639-6770 GCA_003538495.1 Accumulibacter sp. | reverse complement strand
ATCTGCAACAGCCGCAACACCGACCGGGAAGACGAACTGATCATCGCGCTGGCCGAGAAGCTGGGCACCCAGATGATCCATTTCATTCCCCGTCACAACGTCGTGCAGCACGCCGAGATCCGCCGCATGAC
>DPSD01000318.1:0-6338 GCA_003538495.1 Accumulibacter sp. | reverse complement strand
AGGAAGATCGTCGACAACAAGAACTTCGTGATCCCGACGCCGGTGACCATGGACGAACTCGAGGCACTGCTGATGGAGTTCGGCATCATGGAAGCCGACGACGAGTCGATCATCGGCAAGACCGCCGCCGAACTTGCCGCCGAACTCGCCGTCGCTTGACTTGCGCGGGTCTGACCCGCCGATCGCAACCCGCGGGGGCCGTGCGCGCAGGAGTGCCGGCTCCCCAAAAGGAGAAGCAGGATGTCTGAATTGACACGTGAAGAAACCGAAGCCCTGATCCAGGAAGTACTCGAGGTCTATCCCGAGAAAGCCAGAAAGGACCGCGCCAAGCACCTCGCGGTCAACGACCAGTCGATCGAGCAATCGAAGAAGTGCATCACCTCCAACCGCAAGTCCCTGCCCGGCGTGATGACCGTCCGCGGCTGCGCCTACGCCGGTTCCAAGGGCGTCGTCTGGGGTCCGATCAAGGACATGATTCACGTCTCGCACGGCCCGATCGGTTGCGGCCAGTATTCGCGCGCCGGTCGCCGCAACTACTATGTCGGCACCACCGGTGTCGACACCTTCGGCACGATGAACTTCACCTCCGACTTCCAGGAGAAGGACATCGTCTTCGGCGGCGACAAGAAGCTGGCCAAGCTGGTTGCCGAGATCGAGCAGTTGTTTCCGTTGCACAAGGGCATCTCGGTACAGTCCGAGTGCCCGATCGGCCTGATCGGCGACGACATCGAGGCGGTTTCGAAGAAAGCCGCCAAGGAGATGAACAAGCCCATCGTGCCGGTGCGCTGTGAAGGCTTCCGCGGCGTTTCGCAGTCGCTCGGCCACCACATCGCCAACGACTCGATCCGTGACTGGGTCCTCGACAAGCGCGATGGGCAGGGTTTTGACGCGACACCCTACGATGTTTCGATCATTGGCGACTACAACATCGGCGGTGACGCCTGGGCATCGCGCATCCTGATCGAGGAAATGGGCCTGCGCGTGGTTTCGCAATGGTCCGGCGACGGCACCCTGGCGGAGATCGAGAAAACGCCCAAAGTCAAGCTCAACCTCCTGCACTGCTACCGCTCGATGAACTACATCAGCCGTCACATGGAAGAGAAGTATGGCATTCCGTGGCTGGAGTACAACTTCTTCGGACCGACCAAGATCGCCGAGTCGCTGCGCGCGATTGCCGCGCACTTCGACGACTCCATCAAGGAAGGTGCCGAGCGCGTGATCGCCAAATACCAGCCGATGATGGACGCGGTGATCGCCAGGTACAAGCCGCGCCTGCAGGGCAAGACGGTGATGCTCTATGTCGGCGGCCTGCGTCCGCGGCATGTCATCGGCGCTTACGAAGATCTCGGCATGCAGGTCATCGGTACCGGCTACGAGTTCGCGCACAACGACGACTACGACCGCACGATCAAGGAAATGGGCAACGCCACCCTGCTCTACGACGACGCCACCGGCTTCGAACTGGAGGAGTTCATCAAGCGCATGCAGCCCGACCTGGTTGGTTCCGGAATCAAGGAGAAGTACGTCTTCCAGAAAATGGGCATCCCGCTGCGCCAGATGCACTCCTGGGACTATTCCGGTCCGTACCACGGCTACGACGGCTTTGCCATCTTCGCCCGCGACATGGACATGGCAATCTCCAACCCGTGCTGGAGCAAGCAGACACCGCCGTGGAAGAAGCGGCCCGAAGTGCCTGAAGCAAGCGAGCTGAAGAAGGTCGCCTGAGAGAAATTTCCCTCAACTTGTGCTTGGCGTCCACAAATGGGTGGCGCCGGCAAAGGAGATGAAGATGCAAACCGTAGATGATATCAAGCCCTGCTATCCGCTGTTCCGCGACGACGATTACAAGACCTCGTTGAAGAACAAGCAGGAACGGTTCGAAGAACGCCATTCCCCGGAGAAGGTGCAGGAGGTTTTTCTCTGGACGACCACCCAGGAATATCAGGATCTGAATTTCAAGCGCGAGGCGCTGACCGTCGATCCGGCGAAGGCCTGTCAACCGCTCGGCGCCGTTCTCTGCGCGCTGGGTTTCGAGAAGACGCTGCCCTATGTGCATGGTTCGCAGGGCTGCGTGTCCTATTTCCGCACCTATTTCAACCGTCACTTTAAGGAGCCGATCTGCTGCGTCTCGGATTCGATGACCGAAGATGCCGCGGTGTTCGGCGGCCAGAAGAACATGTTCGACGGTCTGGAAAACGCCAGGGCGATCTACAAGCCGGAGATGATTGCGGTCTCCACGACGTGCATGGCCGAGGTGATCGGCGACGACCTCAACGCCTTCATCAACAACGCCAAGAAGGAAGGGCATGTGCCGCAGGAATTTCCGGTGCCTTTTGCGCACACACCGTCCTTTGTCGGCTCGCATGTCACCGGCTGGGACAACATGTTCGAAGGCATCATCCGTTCCTTCACGCTGAACAGCATGGCCGACAAGGTGCCGGGCAAGAACGGCAAGCTCAACTTCGTTCCGGGCTTCGAGACCTATCTGGGCAACTTCCGTGTCATCAAGCGGATGATGGCCGAGATGGGGGTCGATGCGACGCTACTCTCCGATCCGACCGAGGTGCTCGACACGCCCGCCGACGGCGAGTTCCGGATGTACGCCGGCGGCACCACGCAGGACGAGATCAAGGACGCCCCGAACGCCATCAGCACGCTCCTGCTGCAGCCCTTCCAGCTCGACAAGACGAGGAAGTTCGTCGAGAACACCTGGAACCATGAAGTGCCCAAGCTGAACATTCCGATGGGCGTGGACTGGACCGACGAATTCCTGATGAAGGTCTCCGAGCTGACCGGCAAGCCGATCCCCGAATCGCTGGCCAAGGAGCGCGGCCGCCTGGTCGACCTGATGTCGGACTCGCACGCCTGGCTGCACGGCAAGAAGTTCGCCCTCTACGGCGACCCCGATTTCGTAATGGGAATGGTCAAGATCCTGCTCGAATGTGGTGCCGAACCAACGCACGTCGTCAGTCACAACGGCACCAAGCGCTGGCTCAAGGCGATCGAGAAGCTGCTCGCCGAGAGCCCCTTCGGCACCCACGCCAAGGCCTACAGCGGCATCGACCTGTGGCACCTGCGCTCGCTGTGTTTCACCGACAAGCCGGATTTCCTGATCGGCAACAGCTACGGCAAGTTCATTCAGCGCGACACGCTGCACAAGGGCAAGGCCTTCGAGGTACCGCTGATCCGCATCGGCTTCCCGCTCTTCGATCGTCATCATCTGCATCGCCAGACGACGATCGGCTACGAGGGTGCCATGCAGGTGGTCACGACGCTGGTCAATGCGGTACTCGATCGTCTCGACGAAGAGACGATGGGCATGGCGACTACGGACTACAACTTCGACCTGGTCCGCTAGGCACGCCAGGCACGTTCCACGGGAACGCTCCGCCGTTCCCGCCGCCAACCGCGAAGGAAAGTCTCATGGCCAACATCATGGTCCGCAAGGATGCCGCCGGCGCCTACTCGTTCTACCTGCCCAAGCGTGATCTGGAGGACGCCATCGTATCGATGGAGTTCGACACTTCCGAGAAGTGGGGCGGCGAGATCCGCCTCAACAATGGCGGCGCCTATTACATCGAACCGCAGGCCTTGCCTGCGCGTTTCCCGATCTCGCTGCGCGCCAGGCGACTGGACGCAGCCGAGTAAAAAATCCACGGAGAATCATCATGGCAATGAAAATCATCCAGGCCGAATGCACGTCGTGCGGCGACTGCAAGCCGGTCTGTCCCACCAGCTCGATCACCAGCAAAGCCGGCATCTACAAGATCAATGCCGACACCTGCAGCGAGTGCGAAGGCGAGCACGATTCGCCGCAGTGCCTCGACGCCTGCCCGGCGGGCGAGGCCTGCATCGTCTTTATCTAGCTTGCCCAGGGAGACGCTGATGTCGCAGTCGATTACCCGTGAAGCCGCCTTGCGCATCGCGCTCGCCGCGCGCGAGCTGGGTGATCTGTCGGTCGGGGAGCTGGTCTCGGCTCTGGTCTCAAGACTGGAGCTGCCACTGACCGAGGTCAAGCTCACCAGCATGACCGTGGCCGATCTGCAGGTTCTTCTGCAGGGTGATGAGGTCGTCGAAACGGATATTCCGAAAGATCGGCTCAAGCAGGCGGTTCGCCTGCTTTGGGGCGAAGGCCTTGTCCACAGCGATCTGCCGCCGCTGGCGGGCTACAGCGATGGCGACATGCCCGGCTCGATTCGCGTCGCCTGTGCCTCCAACCGTGAGGACTTGCTCGATGGGCATTTCGGCTCCTGCGAGCGCTTTCTCGTCTATCAGGTCTCGCCGGCCGAAGTGCGCCTGATCGGCGTGCGGCCGACACTCGAAGCGGATCACGCCGAAGATCGCAACGTCGCACGCGCGGCACTGATCGATGACTGCCAGATCGTTTATGTGCAATCGATCGGCGGTCCGGCGACGGCCAAGGTGGTGCGCGCCGGGGTACACCCGGTAAAAGTGGCAGGTGGAACGGCGCTGGCAACGCTGGCGCAGTTGCAGCAGGCCTTGCAGCATCCACCGCCCTGGCTGGCGCGGATCATGGGTGTCGAAGCCAGCTCGCTGGCGCGCTTCGCGGCGAATTTCGCTGCCGAGGACGCATGATTAGCGTGTCGGAGAACAGTCAATGAAGAGGGTATCGCGCTGGGACGAGCTGTCCCACCGGGTCGCCGAACTGTGTGTACGGATTCCCGCCACGGTCGGACCAGCGGTACTGGCCCGACAACTGGCGGTATTGGCACCCGATCTGGCGTTTCGCGAAGTCCTGTCGCGCGGCGGCTGGTATCGCCTGGGTGGCGTGGTCGATGCCGAGGGAGCCCATGTCGCCGACGATCTGGAAGCCTGGGCCGAGCGCGAGCTGGGCGCGCACGGTGACGACATGGCAGCACTATGCGACGACTATATCGACCGCGGCCTGCGCGCCACCCGCCTGACCGGACGAACGCATTATTTCGTCGCCGCCATCGGGTCCGGCGCAACAGACTTCGTTCAGCTCGAAATCGAGGAACTGCAGGAGATGATCTGTCATCCGTTGTTCACCGATGACAGTCTGCCTTCGGGAGTCGAGGAACTCGTCGATCCACGCCGTAGTCACGCCACCTGCGGTGCCGGCGCCCAGCCTTTGGGCGCACCTTTTCTGGCCATGCGACGGCTGATGCCGGTCGCCACCTTCCTTGCCCGCATGCGCCAGCAAAAGCCGGAAGCGCAACCGATCCATCGCTTCGTCGCCGCCTGGGAGGCAAGCAGCGCCGGCACGGCAACGCAATTCTCCAACCACTGGGTGATCGCCGTTCGCGAGCATCTCGACCGCTACCGGCAGGCCATCCTGCATGCCACGCCGGTGGCGGCGCTGAACGGCACGCCAGCAAAGTTTGCCGCCGCTTTCGGCGTGCGCGGCCTGCCTCTGCGTGATGCCATGCTGCGCTACGACAAGGCCATCGGTTACCCGATGGCCTGGTTCTTCCACATGCTGACGACCAAGAGCGCACCGCACACCCTGGCCAATGCCGTGATCGACGATGTGCAGGCCGGTTTTCATTACCTTCCTGATCGCGACGTGCAGGTGGTCAAGGAGTGGCTGTACCAGCCCTACGGCTTCTGATACGCTGCGCGCTGCGGCAAGTCGTTTGCCTGCCTGCGCCATCACTCATGGGCCAACTCTGCTTAACCAACATCCGGGGCGGCGCCAATGATCCGAGAAAACGAATACCATTATGCCGTTATGCTCAGGACGGTACGCCAGTGAAGACCGTACGATTTCTCCAGGAACAACCCATTTTCGGCGGCGTGGACGACCAGGCGATGCAGTCGATCATGCTGCTGATGCGTGAACTGAGTTTTGCCGCTGCAGACATGATTGTTCAGGAGGGAGAAGATGGTGACTCCCTCTTCGTGATCTGCAGCGGCTCGGTTGAGGTCTTGAAAGCCTGCCCCACAGCGAACAGCGAGTTCGGAAAGCGCATCGCCGTCTTGAGGGTCGGTGATGTTTTCGGCGAGATGGAATTGATCGACTTGCAGCGCCGCTCGGCAACGGTGCGCGCACTTGAACCGGTGTCGGTGCTGGCATTGTCGAACGCCGATCTCTTCCAGATCTACGAGTCTGACCTGCCGACCTTTACACTGATTGTCCTGAACCTGGCCAGGGAACTGAGCCGTCGCCTGCGCAGCATCGACGATCTGGCGGTGCGCTACATGCCCACCAACAGTCGCCCAGACTCTTCGTGAGGACTCGCAGTCACCCCGCAGTCGCCCCTTCCTTGATGTGAAAGTCGCGTCAGCGACTCAAGAATCTCCCCTCTCCACTGCAGCCACAGGGGCCGGGGGAGAGGGAAACGGTCATGACTTTT
>DPSD01000320.1:2150-3973 GCA_003538495.1 Accumulibacter sp. | reverse complement strand
TAAAGTTGTGTATAAGGATATGAGCTTTGCCCGGGCCAGCTGAAATTCAAGCCGGACACCGTTGGCTGCACAACTTAATCTGAGTTGATATTTGTCTTGACTATGGGGACCTCTTTAGCCCCTTAACGCGCTGCCATCGCCGCCTGGTAATCCCAGCCCCCCCCCATCGCCTTGGCCAGGTCGATCAGCGCGAAGCGGACGTCGCGCGCAGCGACTATCTGCAGGGTCTGCGCCTGCAGTAACTGACGTTGTGCGTCGAGTACCTCAAGGTAGCCGGAGTAGCCCGAGCGGTAGCGCAGATCGGCGAGTTCGAGCGCGGCCTTGAGTTTCTGCACGTGTTCGGTCTGCGCGGCGACCGCTTCGCGCGTCGTGCGGTTGGCAAGCAGCGCGTCTCGCGTCTCGCGAAAAGCAGTTTGTACGGTCTGCACGTAGCTCACCACTGCCGCTTCGCGGCGGGCGGTCTCGGCCTGAACGTTGGCTTCGATGGCCTGCAGGCCGATCAACGGTTGCAGCAGCGAGGCACCGATCCCCCAGGCAAGCGCTGAAGCGGAAAAGAGGTTGCCCAGCGCAGCTGACTCGGAACCGTAGGAAGCGGTCAACGACAGCGACGGAAAATACTGTGCGCGGGCGGCGTCGATGCGCAGGCTGGCGGCGGCGATCTGCGCCTCGGCCTGCTTGACGTCTGGCCGTCGGTCGAGCATGTCCGAGGGCAATTCCCCCGCCACCTCGGGGACGCCGAGCAGGCGAACCTGTGTGACGTCGCGGGTGATCCTAGCATCGAACACTTCTCTGGGTGAACGGCCAAGGATCGCTGCCAGTGCCGACTCGAAGGTCCCGACCAGACGTTCGGCGAGCGCGACATTGGCCGCCACCGCAGCGCTCTCCGCCTGCGCCCGCTGCAGGTCGTAGTCCCCAATGACGCCCGAGCGGTAGAGATCGCTTTGCAACGCCACCGTCTCGTCGCGCGACTTCCGCGTCTCGCGCAGAAGCGCGAGTTCGGCGTCGGCCGCGAGCAGGCCGAAGTATGAACGTGCCGTTTCGGCGACGACCGCGGTGCGCACCGTGACGCGTCCGTATTCGGTGGCCAGCAATTCACTGCGTGCGGCACTCGCGCCGTCGCGGTAACGTCCCCAGAGGTCGACTTCGTAGGACGTACGTAGACCGACCAGGTAGTCGTTGTTGGTCGGATTGAAGCTTGCCGGCAGCGGCTGCGAACCGACCAGCGTCTGACGATTGCGACTGCTGTCCGCACCCAGATTCATGCTTGGGTAGAGGTAGGATCGCGCCAGCAGAAGATTCGAGCGGGCCAGGTCAACGCGCAGCATCGCCGCCTGCAGGTCGAGATTGTTGGCCAGCGCTTCGTTGATCAATGCGCCCAGCGTCGGGTCGTTGAAGCTGGTCCACCAGCGATCGAGCGTGGGTGCCGCGGTCGCGGTCGCCAGCGGTAGGTCGAGCAGCGGCGGCGTGATCGGCGTCGACTGGCAGGCTGCGAGCGCCAGTGTGGTGACAGCGATGAGCGCGCGCCTGAACGGGATTCGCTGGGGCTTAGTCATGCTCGCCTCTTTTCACGGGTGGCGACAACTCGCTCGGTGGGAGGACGATTGGCGCGGCGTGATGAAGATGCCGCACTTCGTCTAGGAGTTCGTCGTGCGAGCGGGTTTCGCGAATACGTCGATCGTAGAGCACCTTGAAGAACAGCGGCACGTGGAAGACGGCGAGCAGTGTCGCGGCGATCATGCCACCCATCACGCCGGTACCCACCGAGTGGCGTGCGCCGGCGCCAGCGCCGGTCGAGACGGCCAGCGGCAGGACGCCGAGGATGA
>DPSD01000320.1:427-1856 GCA_003538495.1 Accumulibacter sp. | reverse complement strand
CCAGCGAGGTCATCAGGATCGGGCGGAAGCGCAGTCGCGCCGCTTCGATCGCCGAGGCTGACGCTGACAGACCCTCGGCGTGCTTGAGCACCGCGAACTCGACGATCAGAATGGCGTTCTTGGCGGCCAGACCGAGCAGCGTGACGAGACCGATCTGAAAGTACACGTCGTTGGTCAGCGGCGTCGCATGAAAGAAAGGGCCGAGCAGGTTCTTCGCCCAGATCGCCACCAGCGCGCCGAAGGTGCCGAAAGGCAGCGCCAGCAGCACCGACAGCGGTAGCGACCATTTCTCGTACTGGGCGGCGAGAATCAGGAAGACCATCACTACCGCCAACCCGAGGGCAAATGTTGCGGCACCGCCCGACTTCTTTTCCTGGTACGACGAACCGCCCCAATCGAAGCTGAAGTCCGACGGCAGAACCTCTCTGGCGATGGCTTCGACGCGCGCAATCCCCTGCCCCGAGCTGATGCCCGGTGCGGTCTGACCGATGATTTTGACTGCTGGCAGGTTGTTGAAGCGGTCTAGCGAATCCGGCCCGGATGAGTGTATGACGGTGACCAGCGAAGCGAGCGGCACCATCTCGCCTTTTTGCGAGCGCACGTAGAGTCCCTGGATGTCGTCCGGCCGTTTGCGGTACTCAGGTTCGGCCGACATCAGCACCTGCCAGGTGCGGCCGTACTTGTTGAAGTCGTTGACGTAGTAGGTGCCAAAGGTCGACGACAGCGCCGCGAAGACCTCGTCGATCGAAACCCCCGCCTTTTTCACCTGCTCGCGGTCGACGTCCACGAACAGTTGCGGAACGGTCGCGCGCCACAGGGTCTGTGCGCCGCCGAGCAACGGGTCGCTGTTAGCGCGCGCCAGGAACTGCTGCAGTACTTCCTGCAGGCGTTTTGGACCGCCGTCGCCGCGGTTCTGGATGAAGAACTCGTATCCGCCCGCGGTGCCGAGACCGAAAATCGCCGGTGGATTGAACGCCAGCACCAACGCTTCCTTGATTCCTGCGGTCTTCATGAACAGCTCGCCAACGAGTTGCTGCGAGGTGGTCTGGCGTTCGTGCCACGGCTTCTGGGTCACGAACAGCGTTGCCGCGTTGTTGCGGAAGCCGCCACCGATGAAGTCGAAGCCGGCAAAAGCAACGACGTCCTGGTTTGCCGGGTTGCTGCGCACCGCGGCTTCAACCTGTTCGACAACCTTGGTGGTGCGCTCCAACGTCGCGCCGTCGGGCAGAATCACCGCGCTGATGAAGAAGCCCTGGTCCTCGTCGGGCACCAGACTACCTGGCGTCGTTTGCCAGAGGAAAACGGTGATCGCTCCCATGCCGACGAATAGCGTGAGCACGATGGCCGCCCGGCGGATCACCCAGACGACGCCGTCGAGGTAGTGCCTGGTGACGCCAGCGAACCAGTCGTTGAACCAGCGGAAGAAGCG
>DPSD01000320.1:0-177 GCA_003538495.1 Accumulibacter sp. | reverse complement strand
CGTGCTTGAGCATGATCACGCACAGCGCTGGCGAGAGCGTCAGCGCAACGATTCCCGAAAGCACCACCGAAATCGAAATGGTCACCGCGAACTGGCGGTAAAGCTCGCCGGTGAGCCCGCCGAGAAAGGCGATCGGCACGAATACCGCGGTCAGTGTCAGGACGATGGCGATGATCG
>DPSD01000159.1 GCA_003538495.1 Accumulibacter sp. | reverse complement strand
ATACCCCGAGCAGGTCGCTTCAACGCAGGAAATGATATCCAGAGTGGCATCCACGCCGGGGGCGATTGGTTACGTCAAGGCGAGCGAGGTTAATACGAATGTGCGTGTTCTCAAGATTCGCTAGGGCCGCGTCTTGCGTCGCGCTGATTGGCGTGTGCTTGCTGTGGACCGCAGCGGTGCGTGCACTGGACCTGCTGGGCGGTGATTTCCAGTTGCACGGTTTTGCGTCCTTGACACTGGTGAACACCACCGACAACAATTTTTTCGGGCGCAGCGACGACCGGGTAAGCCGGGATTTCACGGAAGTGGGTGCGAATGCGTCATGGCGCCTGACTTCCGATGTGCAACTGGCAGCCGAACTGCTCTCACATCGGGCGGGAGGCACCGATGATGGTGGCGTGCGGCTCGATTATGGGCTGATCGACTGGACGCCGCTGTCGAGAGAAGATGGACGCGCCGGGATTCGCCTGGGACGGATCAAAACCGCTTATGGTTTGTACAACAAGACCCGCGACGTGCCGTTCACACGCCCCAGCATCATTCTGCCCCAATCGATCTATTTCGAAAGAACACGTAATCTGACTGTGTCAGCCGACGGGGGCGAGATCTACGCAGAGCGCTATGGCGATGCCGGAAGTCTGTTCGCCAGTTTCGCTTACGGCCAGCCGCAGACCGATACGGATGCTGCCAAAGTGGCTCTGGTCGGCTTGCAACGGCCCGGCAGTCTCGATTCCAGTCTCGCGCCGGATTTCCAGGTCTTCTACGAGGGCTCTGGCGGGATGTATCGTCTGGGCTTGACCGCCACTCGTCTCGACCTGCGCTACAAGCCGGGCTTTGGCGACCGACTGCTGGCCGGGAGATTCAAGCTGACGCCACTGATTCTGTCTGCCCAGTTCAACGCCGAGAACTGGAGCCTGACCAGCGAATACGCTTTCCGCCGAACTTCGGTTTCGGACTTTGGTCGGTTTTTTTACAATGGCACTGCCGATGGACGCAGCTATTATCTGCAAGGCAGCTACCGCTTGGCACCACGCTGGGAGGCCTTGCTGCGTTACGACGCCTATTACGCCGACAACCAGGATCGTGACGGCAAGGGATTTGCTGCCGCCACCGGCATGCCGGGTTTTACCCGCTTTGCCAAGGACTGGACGGCTGGGCTTCGTTTCGACGTCACCCCACAGTTCATGTTGCGCGCCGAAGTGCATCGGGTTGACGGTACGGGTTTTCTGGCGGTGCAGGACAACCCGAGCGTGCAGGCTTTGCGTCGCTACTGGGACAACTTCATGCTGCAAGCTTCCTTCCGCTTTTAATCGCCGCCAATGTCGGATAGTCCATCTGCGTCGAAAGCGCGCAGCGGTTCGAGATTCCTTAGCCTCAGGTGGAAGGTCCTGCTGACCCTGGGTGCGGTGATGCTGTCGGTCAACGGGGCCTTGTCCTGGCTACATTTTCACGATCTGACGACGCGCTTCGAAACGCAGCGTGCAGAGACCCGCAAGCGTCTCGTTCTGCAGGCCTTCGCTTTGCGCGATGACTTCGGGCAGCGCCTGCAGGGGCTCGCGGGTGTGCTGGCTGCTCTCGATTCTGTCGGCGTGAGCCGGTTCCAGACGCCGTCCGGGAATGAACTGCTGCGAAATCACCTCGACAGTTACTGGGCGGCCCTGCAACTCGGCCTGGGTATCGACTCGCTGCAGGTCTATGCGAAGACCGGTTTGCCACTGGCTACCTGGCCCAGCAATGTGCTGGCCGATCCGGATCACGATGCAGAGGTGCGCGCCGTTATCAAGAGTGAGCAAGCCATGCACTGGACGCGCTGCCGGCAGGTGTGTACCGAGTTTGCGGCGGCACCGATTCTGTCGGCTGGTCGGGTGGCCGGGGCGGTGGTCCTGGGCAGTTCGCCGGCTGAGGTGGTTAACTCCTTTCCAAGTGTGTCTGGTGGTGCTGATCTCGGGGTTCTCATCCCGACCTCGCCTGCGGCCGGGCTTGCGGTAGACGAGGCCTTCCTGCCACAGGTGGGCTTGCGGGTGATCGAGTTGAGCAGCAAGGGAAAATATCGGGAGTTGCTGCATCAACTCAGGTCGATTCCCCCGATCCTTCACACACGTGGCCATGCCTACCTCTCGCTGCCTTACGACGACAAGCAGTTCGAACTGTCGTTTCTGGCTCTGGATGCTCCCAGGGGCGAGCAGTTGCCGGCGATGATGGTGGTCATCGACGATCTGACCGATGCCCTGGCCGACATTCGCCAATCGGTCCTGAGCCGCTTGCAGGGCGAGTTGCTGGCCTCGCTGCTGTCGCTGCTGTTGCTGGCGCTGCTGGTACACGCACCCCTGCAACGCATGACCCGGGCCGTGCTGGCGATACCCCTGCTCGGCCGCCGGGCCTTTGCCGAAGCGCGTGCACGTATTGCGCCACGCGCACGGCGTTTGCTCGATGATGAAATCGATAGCCTGGATGAGGCTGCGATCGCCCTGTCGTATCGCCTGGAGACGCTGGAGAAGGAGGTGGCTGCGCATTCTGCAGCGACCCAGAGAATGTTGCAGCGGATATCGGTCGA
>DPSD01000205.1 GCA_003538495.1 Accumulibacter sp. | reverse complement strand
ATGACCTCCTGGTTGAGCGAACGGCGGTGGGCCCCCGCCTGTTCCTTCAACCACTGGTGCAGATCGGCAGGCACATCGCGCAAGGTGAGGGTCGGCATAGGGTTCTCCAGTGACATCGAAATGACTGTAGTTTAGCATCAGTGAGGAGCTGCAGGCGAAACGCGGCAGGGCAGTCCGTCAGGCTTCGAGTTGACTGCGACGCTGTCTGGCGGCGAGCCGGTGCAGGAGGCATGACCGGCCCCCCTCCGTTCCTGCTTACTCGCTTCCGATACCACGCGTAAAAGTGCTTCGCATTCCAGCCTTCGTGTCGCCGCCGGTACGTCGACAGCAGATCCATCACTTCGTCTACCGGCGCCTTCCGATGCGAAACCTGTTCCAGGCGCCGATCTAGCAAACCTTCCAGGCCATCCGCTTCGTACCGCATCAGGTACCGTCGGAACGTCCGCTCGCAAACCCCCAGCAGACTCGACGCTTCCGCCTGCGTCAGCCGACCCGCTTCCCAGCCTCCATACGCTTCTTCAAACCGCATCTTCCTGATCTCCGGTAGCAACTCCGTCCGTCTCGTCTCGCTCCTCCTTGGCAGCAACATAAACCGGACAGATTACTTGTTCCCTACATCGAGGAGGCGCCCGCTTGGACAGTTGCGTCGTACGCTGCTACAATCTCAACACTGGCATGAGTGGCTTGGTCTTCGCTGTGTCGCGTCGGCAGCGAGCAGGTCATTCGGCTGGCCCGCAATCCTACCAGTCTGCTGGGCAGAACCACCCCGCGCGTCGGAGTCGACGGACCGGGAACTGGCTCCGATCAGCGCTTGGGCGATCGGGCTGGCGTCGGCTCACGGGCAGGGGCAATGGTACTTGACTTGGTGTTGAGGGTGCAGTGCACTCGCGTTGAACCTGCTCAGTGTGCTGGCCAAGGACTTGCCTGCATGTTGTTGCAGCGATGGCCCTTGCGTGAAGTACCAGCGCTTGAGGTATGGTTTTGATGAGCAGAGTTGCATGCCTGAAGCGCTGACAGCCGTCTGGCCCGGCAAATCATATCCCCTGGGCGCTACCTGGGACGGAGAGGGGGTCAATTTCGCCTTGTTCGCCGAGCACGCCGACAAGGTCGAGTTGTGTCTATTGGACGGCAGCGGACGACAGGAACAACAGCGCATCGAGCTGGGCGAGCAAACCGACCAAAACTGGCATGCCTACCTGCCTGAAGTGCGTCCGGGCCAGTTGTACGGCTACCGGGTCCATGGTCCTTATCGGCCTGAGGAGGGACACCGCTTCAATCCGCACAAGCTGCTGCTGGATGCCTACGCCAAAGCGATTGTCGGCACCGTCGAGTGGAGCGATGCCCAGTTCGGTTACCGCATCGGCAGCCCCCGCGAGGATTTGAGCTTCAGCCGCCGCGACAGCGCGCCCGGCATGTTCAAGTGCCAGGTGATCGATCCCGGTTTCGTCGACGACCGCCATCTACTGGACCGAGGGCTGAGAAACTACTGGGGCTACGATTCCATCGGCTACTTGGCTTGCGCCTCAATGCGGCTCTGCTGCAGGAACATGCGGGTGAGCTGGAACGATAGTCAAAACCGGTGACGTCTTGCGCATTTCACAACCGATTTACCCTGAGCAAGGGAAGGAATAATTATGATAGAAGCCAAGTTGAATGACGAAATGATCCGAATCGCCGAGGCTCGCCACCACGATCCGTTTTCGGTGCTGGGAAGGCATCCTTGCGGTGAAGGCGTTGTGGTACGGGCCTACATCCCGCACGCGACGGAAGTTTTCATCGCCGAAGGCAATTTGCCGCTGGAACGTATTCCGGATTCCGACTTTTTCGAGTGGCGGGGTTCCGGCAAGAACCTTCCGGAACACTATCGCCTGATCTGGCGCGATACCTGGCATCACGACCATATTGCCCACGATCCTTATAGCTACCTGCCGCAGATAACGGATTTCGATCTGCATCTGTTCGGTGAAGGCAGGCACAGTCACGCCTATAATTTCCTCGGGGCAAACGAACATGAGATTGACGGCGTCGCTGGCATCCTGTTCGCCATCTGGGCACCCAACGCCGAGCGTGTGAGCGTCCTGGGTGACTTCAATCACTGGGACGGTCGTCGCCACGCGATGCGCGTGCGTCCGGGGAGCGGGGTATGGGAGCTGTTCATTCCCGACATCACCCCCGGTATCTTCTACCGCTTCGAGATCAGGAACCGGAACAGCGGCGAGGTGCTCACCAAATCCGACCCCTACGGCCGACGCTTCGAGATGCGGCCAGGAAATGCATCGATTGTCGCTCCTCGCTCCACTTACGTCTGGCAGGACACCACCTGGATGGAGCGGCGCGCCGCGGCCGACTGGCAGCATGCGCCGATGTCTACCTATGAGGTCCATCTCGGCTCCTGGCAGCGTGGGTACGAAGGGGAATTCCTCAACTACCGAGAGTTGGCGAGACAACTGGTCGAATATGTAACCCGGATGGGCTTCACTCATATTGAACTCCTGCCGGTCACCGAGCATCCGTTCGATCAGTCGTGGGGCTACCAGGTCACCGGCTATTTCGCGCCGACCAGCCGTTTCGGCACACCGGACGACTTTCGCTACTTCGTCGATCTCTGCCATCAGAACGATATTGGCGTGCTTCTCGACTGGGTTCCCGCCCATTTCCCCAAGGATGCCCATGCGCTGGCGCGGTTCGACGGCACGGCGCTCTACGAGCATGAGGATCCACGCAAGGGCGAACACCTGGACTGGTCGACGCTGATCTTCAATTTCGGCCGCAACGAGGTGAAGAACTTCCTGATTTCCAGCGCCATTTATTGGCTTGACGAGTTCCATATCGACGGTTTGCGGGTGGATGCCGTCGCTTCCATGCTCTATCTCGATTATTCGCGCACCGAATGGGTGCCCAATCAGTACGGCGGCAGGGAGAACATCGAAGCGATCGAGTTCCTTCGCCAACTCAACGCCACAACCCACACGGAAGCTCCCGGCACGCTGATCATCGCCGAGGAATCGACGTCCTGGCCGCAGGTGACGCGCCCCACCTACATTGGCGGACTGGGCTTCGACATCAAGTGGAATATGGGCTGGATGAACGATACCCTGCGCTACATGGGACAGGAACCGATCTACCGCCAGTACCATCATGACCTGCTCACCTTCAGCATGCTGTATGCGTTTTCAGAGAACTTCATGCTGCCTTTCTCGCATGACGAAGTGGTGCATGGCAAGGGCTCGATGCTCAACCGCATGCCCGGCGACGAATGGCAGCGTTTCGCCAACCTGCGCCTGCTGTATCTGTACATGTTCACCCATCCCGGCAAGAAGCTGCTGTTCA
>DPSD01000209.1:2734-2887 GCA_003538495.1 Accumulibacter sp. | reverse complement strand
CCGAACCCGGGGGGCCCGCGAGGAACCGGCGCGACCTGCCGGACACGACCCGGTTTGCGCCGACGCCGTGCCAGGATGAAGACGTGAGCCGCGCCGGCAGAACCACATGTCGGGCGCGCGGAAACTCCCGGCGCCTACTTGCTCACCGCTTCC
>DPSD01000209.1:0-2425 GCA_003538495.1 Accumulibacter sp. | reverse complement strand
GCCTTGACGACCATCTCCTTGCCAGCCTCCTTGGTCGCCGCAACGACCTCCTTGGTCTTGTCCTTGATGTCCGCACCGGCGCTTGCGGCACTTTCCTTGGCGGCAGCACCGGCATCCTTGACGGCCTCCTTGGTCGCGTCGGCGGCGGCACCGACAGCCGCCCCGGCTTTCTTGGCGGCATCCTCCGCTTTCTGCGCAGACTCCTTGGCGAGCCGCGCGGCCTCGGTCTTGGCGGCCTCGGTCTTGGGCTCGTCCTTCTGACCACAGGCGGCGACAGCCACGGCAAGCAAGGCGGAAACAATGAGCAGGGGGGTCTTCATGATTTCTATCTCCAGTTCGAGAAGGGGATGGGTTGATGGGAAAGATGACAGGTTGCCGAAGAACTTTGCGAGAACGCAGATCGGGGAATCCGTCGCGACTCGCCAGCCGCCGGACGACCGTCCGGGCGAAGCACCCCAATCACAGCACATTCGCCTGCGCGAGTAAACCCGGCCGGCGACAACCGGCTGCGATAACACGCCGGCAGGAATGGCGCCGGCACCGTCATCGGGCCTTGCCAGACCGTCGCAACGAACAACGAGCAGCGCCGAAGGGATCCGTATGAGCAGCAAGGAGTACGCGGGCCTGGATCAACGACGCCGGTTTGGCCGACATGTTTGCCGCCGAAGCCGACGGCCTGATCGCTCTGACAGTCTGTTCGGCGCCGCACGTAAGCGCCTAGCCGTTCATCCAGGGGCAGGAACTTCCACCCGTCGTAAAGGCTGTCCACAAACATCTTGGGCCAGCATCCGATTCGCAGCTCTACCACCCTTTCAGGCTGCCAGAGCCCTCCGCAAGCCCCGCATCAAGGTTCCGAGCACGGGCAGTTTCATGTACAGTTCCTCGCCGGTATCCCAGTAATCGCGGTGGTAGCAGACTTTGCCCTGGTCATCGAACTGCAGGTGCGATACGCCACGCATGACTTGCACCTCGCCCTTGCCCCATAGGCGGACACGGTAGAAGAACTCCCAGACCAGCATCGCGCCGTTTTCAGCAACCACCTGCCCGGTGATGACGAAGCGCGGCTCGGCGACCTGCCGAAACATATGTTCGAAGATGCGCTGGAGGGCTGCGACACCACGCACCTCGTTGAACGGATCCTTGAACCAGGCGTCGCGACTGTAGAACTCGGGAAGGCGGGCCACACTTTCGAGCGACAGCTCATGATAGAAACAAACGAGTTCGTCTACGTTCACCTCAGCCTCCGGTAATGCGGCGAAGCAGTGGGAAATACCAGCCATAGGGCAGCAGCGACAGACATTTCAGCACCCGCGTGAAACGTTTTGGATAATGAATCTCGAACTTGCCCATCCTGAAGCCGTCGAGCGTCGCCACTGCGGCCTGCTCTGGCGTCAGTAGCGCCGGCATCCGGAAGTCGTTCCTGGCGGTCATCGGCGTCGCGACGAAGCCCGGGTTGATCACCAGATCGACGCCACCCAACGCGCCACGCAAGCTCTGACGCGTTGGCCACGCCAGTCATGGATGGTTGGGTTCATCGCTTGACGAAGGTCAACGTGACTTCGCCAAGGTTGAAGCCCCACTTGCGCATGTACGAGCGGTTGAGCATCACCCGGTCGTCCATCAGGAACATCCAGTCGTCAAAATCAACATGATAGGTCTTGCCGTCAACCGGCAGCGCCAGTACATAGCGCCATCGCAGCGCATTTCCGGCCACTTCGCCGACCGCCTCGCCGATGACGTCGTCGGCGCGCCCCAGAAAACTGCCATCGGCCTGCCGGGTCAGTGTCCACACCCGGCGCGAGGTGCTGCCGTCCGACCATTTGAAATTCTCGTCAAGCACGCCGACATCACCCTCCCACTTGGCTTCGATCACCACGTGGAAGCGCTTTTTCACTTCGCCGGAGCGTCCTTGGAAAATTCCCCAGGCGTCGAGGGTGCCATTCAGATAGGTTTTTAGGTCGAGAGCGGGTTGCTCGGCACGGTATTGCTCGACCCCGTTCGAGGCGCAGCCCGCTACGCCGAGCGCAAGCGGGCTCAGGAAGGCTGCAGCCAGCAAGAGTTTCATGTCAGATTCTCCAGAGAGTGACGCCAGCGCCAGAGCAGCGCGCCCGCCAGCGCCTTGAAAGCCAGCGGCAGGAGGGCATAGGCAAGAGTCAGCGCAGCCAGCCCCTGCGCGCCACCGCCACCCGGCACATAACCAAGCAGGGAAAGTAGCGGGAGAGCGAGTCCGGCGGCGAGCGCGAGGTTGAGTTTGGCCACCAGATTCCAGACTCCGAAACAGGCGCCGGCCTGTCCCTGGCGGTCGCCGAGGTCGGCGGCAATCGCTGCTGGTAGCGCGAGATCGGCTCCCAGCGCCAGGCCGGAAGCCAGGCAGACGATCGCGAAGGGCCACACATCCCCTTCGCCAAGGAAAAGCGCGAAGAGG
>DPSD01000206.1:2767-16584 GCA_003538495.1 Accumulibacter sp. | reverse complement strand
TTGGTCTGGATGAAGTCCTCCGGACCATGGATCGAGCGATCGACGTGCGACTCGGCGGCGAAGTTGAGGACCGCGCGGGGCTGGTGGCGCGCCAGCAGGCTGCTGGTCAAGAGCGTGTCGCCAATGTCACCCTGGACGAAGATGTGCCGTGGGTCATCGGCGATCGAGGCGAGGTTTTCGAGGTTTCCGGCATAGGTCAGCTTGTCGAGGTTGATCACGGTCTCGTCGCTGTGCGCCAGCCAGTCGAGGACGAAGTTTGCGCCGATGAAGCCGGCGCCGCCGGTAAGCAGAATCATTTGCAGATCTTTCAGGTGTCGCGGTGAGTGGATCAGGCGAAGCGGGCGAGCAGCGGCCCAGCCTCGCCGGGCTCGGGCTTATCTGCCGTAGGTGTCCTGCAGGCGAACGATGTCGTCCTCGCCAAGATAGCTGCCGGACTGCACCTCGACGATTTCAAGGTCGATCCGGCCCGGGTTTTCCAGGCGGTGAACGACCCCGAGCGGGATGTAGGTTGACTGGTTCTCCGAGAGCAGCAGCGATTCGTCGCCGCGCACGATCAAGGCGGTACCCTTGACGACGATCCAGTGTTCGGCGCGATGGTGATGCTTCTGCAGGCTGAGGCTGGCGCCGGCTTTCACCAGGATCCGTTTGACCTGATAGCGCGGGCCGTGCGCCACGCCTTCGTAGCTGCCCCAGGGGCGGTGCACGATGTGCCTGAACTCGGTCTCGCTGCGCGACGAGCGCTTCAACTCCTCGACCAGCGTCTTGACCTCCTGTGCTTGCGACTTGTCGGCGACCAGCACCGCGTCCGGGGTGGCCACGACGATCAGATCGCTGACCCCGATGGTGGCCAGCAAGCGCCCTTCGGACAACAGCACCGAGTCGTGGGTATCGATGCTGAGCACATCGCCGCGCCGGGTGTTGCCTTGTGCATCGGCCAGGCCGAGAGCGGCCAGCGCGTCCCAGGCGCCGATGTCGTTCCAGCCGGCATCAAGCGGGATGACGACGCCCCGGTCGGTCTTCTCCATTACCGCGTAGTCGATCGATATCGACGGGCTGGCGAGAAAAGCCGCGTGATCGAGGCGAACAAAATCGAGGTCGTGGCGGTCGCCGGCAACCGCTGCGGTGGCGCACTCGCGGATTCCCGGCGCGAAGCGGTCTAGTGCCTCAAGGTAGCTGTCGGCGCGGAACAGGAACATGCCGCTATTCCAGAAATACCCTCCACAGTCGAGGTAGCGCTGGGCGGTCTCGGCATCGGGTTTTTCGACAAAGCAGTCGAGCGCGTAACCACCGGCGACGATGTCGCCGCGACGGATGTACCCGTAACCGGTCTCCGGCCGATCGGGCACCACGCCAAAGGTCACCAGGGCGCCCGCCTGCGCGTGTGGAATCGCCGCCCTGACTGCATTCTGAAAAGCCGCGACATTGGCGATCGCATGATCGGAGGGAAGCACCAGCAGCAGTGGAGAGTTTCCCCGGCCGCCCTGAGTAATGGCATGCACGGCAGCCGCAGCGACGGCGGGAGCGGTGTTGCGCGCCGCCGGTTCGAGCAGGATGTCGGCTTTCAGGCCGATCTCCAGCAGCTGTTCGGCGACCAGGAAGCGGTGGTTCTCGTTGGCCACGGTGATCGCCACGCCGAGTCCCGCCAGACCTTCGAGGCGGCGCAGGGTGTTCTGCAGCAGCGAGAACTCATCGACCAGTCGGAGAAACTGCTTGGGGTAGTGAGTTCGCGACAGTGGCCACAAACGCGTGCCGGAGCCTCCACAGAGGATCACGGGAACGATCACATCGGGGTTCATTTGCAGCGTCTCCAGTCAGCGCAGCCTTGCCGCGAGCGGGTCTCCGGAGGCGGCATTATACCGTTGCGAGTCGCCGCCGGGTTTGGCGACCAGGGGCGTTCCACGCCGGCGCTGGCGAACCTGGCAGGACATCGCGCCGACGCACGGGGCAGACTCGCGGCTGCGCCATCTCCTATAATGCCCTCTGCCCACTTGTTGCTTGTCGTCCCCACCACTGGCCCACCGATGCGTATCCTATTGGTAAAGACCTCGTCGCTCGGTGACGTAGTGCACAATCTGCCGGTGGTCAGCGACCTGCGCCGCTGCCTGCCGGGCGCGCAGATCGATTGGTGCGTCGAGGAGGCGTTTGCCGACATTCCACGTCTGCACCCGGCCGTCGCCGAGGTCATTCCGGTCGCCCTCCGGCGCTGGCGCAAGAACCTCGGGCGTCTGGCTACCTGGCGCGAGTTGCGCGACTTCCGGCGCCGAATCGGCGAACGCGACTACGACGTGGTACTCGACACGCAAGGCTTGCTGAAGAGCGCGCTGATCGCCCGGCAGGCACACGGCAGGCGCTGTGGTTACGCGGCCGAGGCGGCGCGCGAACCTCTGGCGGCGCGGTTCTATGATTCCACCTTCGTCATTCCACGCAACGTGCATGCGGTTCAGCGCAACCGCTGGCTGGCTGCCGCCGCTTTCGACTTTCCGGTCGACCTGCCGCTGGATTACGGCATATCACCGCCGCCGGTCGATACCTCTGGCGGGGCTGACCGCGCTTCGGTCGTTCTGTTGACCGCGACCAGCCGTGACGACAAGCTGTGGGGCGAGGCGCACTGGTGTGCGGTCGGCCGCGCGCTGATCGAGCGCGGCTTGACACCGGTCCTGCCGGCCGGCAGTCCGCGCGAACGCCAGCGCGCCGAGCGGATCGCGGCGACGCTGGCCGGCGCCATCGTGCCGCCGCCGCTAGGTTTGCGCCAGCTTGCTGCGCTGATCGCCCGAGCCCGCCTGGCAATTGGCGTCGATACCGGGCTGGCGCACCTGGCCGCGGCCTTGCGGGTGCCGGTGGTGGCCCTGTACATCGCCACCGAGCCGGCGCTGACCGGCGTTTACGGCAGCGGTTTCGTGCGCAATCTGGGGCGTAGCGGGGCCGCGCCGTCGGTACCGGAGGTGCTGGCGGTCGCCGCGCAGGCACTGCGTTGATCGCGCGCCTGCTCTATTCGCTGCTCTTCTACCTGGCGATGCCGATGGTCTGGCTGCGACTGCTCTGGCGGGCGCGCCAGCAGCCCGAGTATCTGCAGCATCTCGGCGAGCGGCACGGCTTTTACACGCCGCTTCGAGCGCGACCGCTGATCTGGCTGCATGCGGTTTCGGTCGGCGAGACGCGCGCCGCCGAGCCGCTGGTCGAAGCGCTGCTGCACGCCTATCCGGAGCACGGCCTGCTGCTGACGCACATGACACCAACCGGCCGGGCAAGCGCGCAGGCGCTGCTGGCAAAGTTCCCGGAGCGATGCACGCAGGTCTACCTGCCCTACGACCTGCCCGACGCCTGTGGACGTTTTCTCGACCACTTCCGCCCGCAGGTCGGGCTGTTGATGGAAACCGAGCTGTGGCCCAACCTGATCCACGCAGCGAAGCGACGCCAGCTTCCGCTGCTGCTGATCAACGCCCGGCTATCGGCGCGTTCGCAGCGCGGCTACGCGCGCCTGGCGAGCCTGATCCGGCCGGCGGTCGCGTCGCTGAGCGCCGTCGCCGCGCAAACGGAGTGCGACGCCGAGCGCTTGCGGCAACTCGGCGCGCAGCGCACCAGTGTTAGCGGGAACCTGAAGTTCGACGTGACGCCGGCAGTGGACCAGCTGCAATTGGGCGCGCGCTGGCGGCAGGCGGTCGGGCCGCGCCCGGTGTGGCTGCTGGCCAGCAGCCGGGCCGGCGAGGAGGCGCTGATCCTGGAGGCTATTTCGGCGGTGGGCATTGCCGGGCTGCTGTTGGTGCTGGTGCCGCGTCACCCGCAACGATTCGCCGAGGTCGCCGGTCTGGTAGCGGGCCGTGGTCTGGCGCTCTGCCGGCGAAGTTCAGGAAGTCTGCCGAGCGGCGAGACGCAGGTCTGGCTGGGGGACAGTATGGGAGAAATGGCGGCTTATTATGCGCTGGCGGATCTGGCGCTGATCGGCGGTACGCTGTTGCCGTTTGGCGGGCAGAACCTGATCGAGGCAGCTGCCTGTGCTTGTCCGGTCCTGCTGGGACCGCACAGCTTCAACTTTTCCCAGGCCAGCGACGATGCGATCGCCTGTGGTGCCGCACGGCGCGTGGCCAATGCCGGCGAAGCCGCGGCAGTCGCCGGCGAACTGCTCAGGAGCCGGGCTCAGCTGCTGGCGATGCGCGCTGCGGCGACCAGCTTCAGTCAGGGACACCGCGGCGCAACGGCGCGCACGCTGGCGCTGATTGAGCGGGTCATGGAGCCTCGAAAAGCGCATTGATGCGCTCCAGATCGGCCTCGCTTAGCGAGCCGACAGTCGCCTTCAGCTTGAGTTGGGCGAGCAGTGTGTCGAAACGGGTTCTGGCGAGGTCCCGCCTGGTGACGTAGACCTGATTCTCGGCATTCAGGACGTCGATGTTGATCCGTACGCCAACTTCATAGCCTAGCCGGTTTGATTCCAGCGAGCTGAGGCTGGACACCAGAGCGGCTTCAAGAGCGCGCACTCCGGAGAGACCGTTGACCACCCCCAGGTACGACTGACGGGCGTTGAGCGCCGAGCTTCGCCTGGCGTTGTCAAGTGCGGCCTGTTCGGTGTCACGCCTGGCTATCGCTTCGCGGGTCTTCGAGTTGACGCTGCCGCCCTGAAAAATCGGGATGTTGAGCTGAACGCCAACCTGGCGGGTGGTGTTGTCGATCGAGCCGACGCCAAACTGGCCGGGACCATTGGTCTGAGCATAGTTGGCGACCAGATCGACCGTAGGGTAATGCCCGGCCTTGTTGATCTCGATCGCCTTGGACGCCGCTTCGGTGGCCGCCTGCTGTGCCTGCACGACAAAACTGTCCTGTTCGGCAGCCGTCACCCATTGCTCCATGTTGGCCGGCTGCGGCGGCTCCATTACCGCTTTCGGCTTGAGCCGATACAGTTCGCCAGGGTCCTTGCCAATCAGCACGCGCAGCGCATACCGCTTCACTTCAAGGTCGTTTTCGGCGGCGATTTCCTGAGCCGTCGCCAGGTCAAAGCGGGATTGCGACTCGTAGGTGTCGGTGACCGTCGAGATCCCGACCTCGAAGTTCTTCTTGGCTTGTGCGAGTTGCTGCGCAATGGCGGTCTTGTTGGCTTGCACGGCGCGCAGGTTTTCAATGGCGAAGAGGACGTCAAAATACGCTTGCGCGACGCGCACGATCAGGTCTTGACCAGCTTGCGCCAAATTGGCCTCGGTCTGCATGACCAGCAGCTTTGACTGGTCGTACTGCACGAAATTCTGCCAGCGGAAGAGTGGTTGCGTCAGGTTGACGCCGTAACTGTTGCTGTTGTACTTGTTGCTGTAAGAGGCATCTTGCGACTCGATCCTGACGTCGTAGCGGGTGTCGTTCCAGAAGCTGTTGCCGGTCGCGCCGATGGTCGGCAGCAAGCCGGCTAGCGCCTGTGGCTGCTTTTCGCGTCCTGCCGCGGCACTAGCACGGGCGGCGGCATACTGGGCGTCGAAGACCAGCGCGTCGCGGTAGACCTGCAGCAAGTCGGCGGCAACTGCGGGGAGCGCAGAGAACATCGCCGCCAGGACGAGAGCGAGCTTGCCGACGCCGAAATCTGTAGTCATGGCGCTACCTTTCCTTCAATATTTGCGCATCGTCGGATCCACCTCTCGCGCCCAAGCATCGACGCCTCCAGCAAGATTGTAGACGGACCTGAAGCCCTGGTTTTCGAGAAAGCTGCCGAGCTGCCGGCTGCGCACGCCGTGATGGCAGATGACTACGATATCGGCGTCGGCATCAAGCTCCGCCAGGCGGGCCGGCACGGTCTGCATGGGCAGCAGGAACGAGTCGGCGAGGTGGCATAGCGCGTACTCCCAGGGCTCTCGTACGTCGAGCAAGATCGGCCGCGGTCGTGCCGCGGTTTCGGGATGATCAGGCGCGCGCGCTGGCTGCCAGCCACGCCTCCAGCTCGACCGCCGACAGTTGCTGCATGACCCTGATTCGCGATCAGAAGACGAATCGCTGGCGCTGCCTGGCAGTGCTCAGCGGCGCAACCACCGTTTCGAACACGTTGATCGTATTGAAGGCGGTGTCGCCGGTGCGGGTGACGATGCGTGCCTGCATCGCCGGTGGCTCGCCGACGAAGGCCGCGAGTCGTCCGCCGATCTTCAACTGCTGCAAGAACTGCTCGGGCAACTCGGGCAAGGAGCCCGAGATGACGATCACGTCGAAGGGGCCGTGCTTGGGCCAGCCTTCGGAGGCGTCCCCGGTTTCGACCAGGACGTTCGCCACTCCAGCCTTCTGCAGATTCTCTCTGGCCGACGCCGCAAGGAACGGGTCGATTTCGACGGTGTACACGTTCTCCGCCTTGGACGCCAGCAAGGCGGCCATATAGCCGCTGCCGGTGCCGACCTCCAGCACGACATCAGTATTCTTGATCGCCAGTTGCTGGAGGATGCGCGCCTCGATCTTCGGCTGGAGCATCGTTTGACCATTGCCGATCGGCAGTTCAATGTCGGCAAACGCCAGCATACGGTGTGCGGGCGACACAAAATCTTCGCGTTTGACCGTCGAAAGAAGCTCAAGCACTTCCGGATCCAGTACCTCCCAGGGGCGGATCTGCTGTTCGATCATGTTGAAGCGCGCTTCTTCCATATCCATCTTCGCCGCAGACATAGTCTTTCCCATCATGACAGTAATATTAGTGCGATCTAATATGAAATCGCCAGCGTCGAATTATACCCTTGTATCGGTGTTGGGTCGTGCGCTGGGATCTGGAAGGGGCAGGCAGCAGGGCGCAACAGCAGCGGCCGGTTCAGGCGGGGACGGTCATGTCACTTCGGCATGCGCGCTGGCGCCGATGGCTTTTCGGAGGCAGGTGAGCGTGGTGTCGAGAAAGTGACGGGTACCGAAGCAGCGCGTGTCGTCAGCGGCAGGGTCCGGGCCGACACCTTCATCGGAAAGGAAGCGGCAGCTTGAGGCGCCGCTTTGTCGCGTGGGGAATTCGCCGAATGGCTACGGCGCAGCGAGAACCTTGATTTGAGCCGACAGGCGGCTCTTCTGCCGAGCGGCCTTGTTCTTGTGGACGATCTTCTTGTCGGCAATACGGTCGATGACGGTCACGGACTGCTGGAAAATGCTCTGGGCGGCAGCCTTGTCGCCAGCCACGATCGCTTTCTGAACGCGCTTGACGGCGGTGCGCAGGGTCGACCGCAGGCCGGCGTTGTGGAGGCGTTGTTTGACGGCTTGGCGGGCTCGCTTGCGAGTCTGTGCGCTATTGGCCATTGATGTTTGTTCCTATGAAAAACTGCAGAGTAGGTCGAAAGGCGCGCATTCTACAGAGTCGGCGAGAGTGGCGCAAGCGGTGGTCGTCGAGCGGTGGCTTCTTACCGCTCGGCCGCGGTCCGACCGAAAGAAAAAAACGGGCGCGGCGCGCCCGTTTGTCTTGACCCGGAGACCGGTATCAGAAGCTGTGCATCAGGCCGGCACCGACCGTGTAGTTGCTTTCACCCGGTGCGCCGATCAGGCCCGGGGTGATGATCGCCTGGCCGGGAATCGAGTACTTGTCGTTGTTGAAGTAGCTGTACGCGGCATACACGGCGGTACGCTTGGAAAGCGGATAGGTGTACATCGTGCCGGCGCCCCAGCTGTCGCCGTCAGCCAGGTTCTTGCGGTCGAGCGACAGTCTGCCATAGCTCACGGCGAACGTGCCAGGACCAACCGGGGCGGATAGGCCCAAGGTCCAGAGGTTGCTGTCGTCGATGGTCTTGGCAATGATGTTGGCGTTGTTATCCAGCGCCTGGTAGCTGGCGAAGGCCTTGACAACCTTGAAGTCCCACGAGCCGCCGACGTACCATTCGTTGATGCTGCTGTCGCTACCCGGGGCCTTAAAGGGCGGCGGGTTGAGGTTGGGGATGACGACGTTGGTGCGCGACTGGTACACGACATCGACGTTGACCGGGCCATTGGCGTAGTTGACGCCAACGCCAGCTTTGCCGTTGTCGTAGACGCTGGTGTTGTTGTAGCCGCCCAGGTTGCTCTCGCCGAAGCCGTAGATGGCGCTGACGGTGAAGCCCGAGTAGTTGTTGCTGGTGTAGGTGACGGCGTTATCGAAGCGAGCCGGGCTGTTCGGGGTGATCGTCATCCCGGACAGGGCGCTCAGGCTGGACTGAATGGCCATGTCGGTCGCGTCGAGCGCATCGTTGCGGGCCGACGCGTTGAAGCCAGGAGCATACTGGCGACCGAGCGCGACCGTGCCGAGCTTGTCGCTGGCGAGGCCGACGAATTGCTGGCGGGCATTGAGGCCGCCAGTGCCGATGCCCTGGTTGGTGTCGATGTCGAGTCCGTACTCCAGCGTGAATACCGCTTTGAGGCCGTTGCCAAGGGCTTCTTCGCCCTTGAAGCCGAGGCGGTTGCCAGCGGCGATGCCGGACGCGATACCGCTGAAGGTGTTGGTTCCCATGCGCTTGCCAGCGCTACCCGAACTGTAGATATAGCCGGCGTCGACAACGCCGTAGATGGTGACGTTGCTCTGGGCAAGGGCAGTACCCGAGGCCAGGCCGGCAACGGCCAGTGCGATGAGTTTCTTTTGCATGTCAGTGATCTCCTGTGGGGGGGTTTGCAATCGTTGCGCTAAAACCGGCTTTGCTGAACCGGACTGCCGCCAAGCGAAGCTCTGTTGCGAAGTTGTTGAGCGAATTGTGGCAGGCCGTCCAGAGGCGAGCAAGCCCGATGGGCCTCATCGGCTGCTCACCAGGGCGTTTGTTGTCTTTTCGCCACAGTTGCCTTGGCGAGTTGGCGACGCATTGACTTGAGTGGGTGCAAAGATGGTCAAGGCCACCTTGCGAACCACGACTACTTGCAGGCTGGCCAATCGGAGCGCGCTCGGGCGATCCATCGTTTGATCGTTCGCCCGCCCCGCTGTAAGTGGGCAAACCGTGCGAGCGGTCGCGGTGATAAAAAAACGGGCGCCGAAGCGCCCGTTTGGGGATACAAGTGATCCTTGCTGGTCAGAACGAGTGACGCAGACCGGCCAGGAAGGTGTTGTTGCTCTCGCCAGGGGCGCCGATGCCGGCGACAGGGCCGTTGCCCGTGCTGTGGTTGTCGTTCTTTGTCCAGACATAGCCGGCGTACAGGGTGGTACGCTTGGACATGTCGGTGGTCCAGCCCAGGGCGGCGGACTGGCTGCTGTTGTTCAGCAGGTACTTGCCTTGATCCCACTCCAGTTGAGCGTAGCCGAGGCGGATCGCGCTGGCCGCCATCACCGGAATGACCGCACCCAGTTGCCACACGGTGTTGTCCAGGTTGACGGCGTTCTTGTCGTTCTGCTGCTGATACGAGCCCATGATCTTGACCATCTTGAAGTCATAGCTGGCACCGACATAGCCTTCGTTGATGTCGTTGCCCTGGCCTGGCAGGGTCGGGAAGGTCGTGATGACGTTCTGGCGAGTCTGGTAGACCAGATCGATGTTCAGCGGGCCGTTGGCGTAGTTGCCACCCAGAGCAAACTTGCCGTTGTCGGAGGTGCTGGCGTTGTTGTAGCCACCGAGGCTGCTCTCACCAAAACCGTAGATCGCCTTGGCGGTGAATCCGCTCCAGTTCGGCGAGGTGTAGGTGACGGCGTTATCCCAACGGGCAGCGCTGTTCGGGGTAATGGTATTGCCAGCCTGGGCGCTCAGGAACGACTGCGGCTCGAAGGCGGCGCCACCGAAGGGGTCATTGTTGACCGTGGCCAGATAGCCAGGAGAATACTGACGGCCGAGGGCGACGGTACCGAGCTTGTCGCTGGAGAGGCCAACGAATTGCTGGCGGGCGTTCAGGGTGCCGCCTTGGGTGTTGCCGATACCGCTGTTGTTGTCGATGCTCAGCGAATATTCGAGGGTGAAGATCGCCTTCAGGCCATTGCCCAGCGCTTCCTCACCTTTGAAACCGATGCGGGAGCCGCTCAGCAGGCCGGACTGGATGCCACTGAAGGTGTAGGTGCCGTTGACCAGGGGGGGCGTACCGCCCGTGCTGTAGATGTAGCCCGCGTCGGCAATACCGTAAACGGTGACGTTGGTCTGGGCCAGAGCAGCGCCCGAGGCCAGGCTGGCGACGGCCAGTGCGATGATTTTCTTCTGCATGGTGAATCTCCTCTAGGTTTGCGATCAATGAATCCAACTGGTGCTTCATCAAACTGGGCCTCTCGATGACGAGAAGTTGGAGTGATTGTGGCAAGCGCAGACAGGCGGAGCAAGCGCCCCGAACGCTTTCGCTGTTGGTCGCGGAGTGATTGTTGGTTTTTTGCAACATCTGTGGAGGCGCGCCGAGTGACTGCTCGCCCTGCCGGATCAACGGCTGGTCGGTACCGCGCGCGGCGGCCTCCCGGTCAGAGGAACAACTCGGCCAGCGCCTCGCCCGGCTCGGCCGCGCGCATGAACGCTTCACCCACGAGAAAGGCGTTGACGCCGCTGTTGCGCATCAATTGCACGTCGCTCCTGGCGAGGATGCCGCTCTCGGTGACGACGATCCGACTTTCCGGAATCGACGGCAGCAGTTCGAGCGTCGTCGCCAAGCTGACTTCGAAGCTGCGCAGGTTGCGGTTATTGATGCCGATCAGCGGCGTGGCGAGTTGCAGGGCGAGATCGAGCTCGCGGCCATTGTGCACTTCGACCAGCACAGCCATGCCCAGGCTGTCGGCGACAGCCTCGAAGTCGCGCATGCTGGGCAGGTCGAGCGCGGCGGCGATCAGCAGGATCGCGTCGGCGCCCATCGCCCGCGTCTGATAGACCTGATAGGCGTCGACCAGGAAGTCCTTGCGCAATACCGGCAAGAGGCAGGCGGTGCGTGCCGCCTGCAGGTATGCCGGCGCGCCCTGAAAGAACTGCGCGTCGGTAAGCACCGACAGGCACGCCGCGCCGTGGCGCCGATAGCTGGCGGCGATTTCGGCCGGCCGAAAGTCCGCTCGCAGCACTCCGCGGGACGGGCTGGCCTTCTTGATTTCGGCGATTACCGCCGGCTGAGCGGCGGCGATCCTGCCGCGGATGGCGCCGACAAAGTCTCGCGCCGTGGGCTGCAGTTCCGCTGCGGCGCGCACGCTCGCAAGAGATACGTCCGCCTGCGCGGCGGCGACTTCCTCACGCTTGACGGCGAGAATCCGGTTCAGGATGTCGCTCATCGCGGAGCCGTTTCCGAGGCTTGTGCCGTCACGTCTTCGGCGGTGTCTTCGAGGAGTTCGTCGACGGTCACCTGCACGGCCAGCGAAGCGAACTCGACGCTGTCGCCGGGACCGTGGTCGTGGAGCACCCAGTGGTTCGTCGCGTCGCGGCGGAAGACTTCGACGCGCCGCGCGGCGAGGTCGACCAGCGCATACTCCTGCAGGCTTTCGAGCTTGCGATAAGCGGCGAACTTGCCGCCGCGATCGAAGGCCGCGGTCGATGACGACAGGACTTCGGCAATCAACAGCGGGTGGCTGACGTAGTCCGGCGTCAGGCGGTCGCGGGGATCGCAAGTGACCAGTACGTCGGGATAGAAAAAGCAGTCGGCAGCTTCGATGCGCGCCTTGACCGATTCGATGAAGACGCGACAAGGGCTGCCCCTGAGCGCTCGGCGCAAGCTGCCATACAAATTTCCGGTGGCTACATTGTGCGACTGGCGCACGCCGACCATCGCGAATACCTCGCCGGCGACGTATTCGTGACGTTCAGCCTGCGTTTCCTCCCAGGCCAGGTAAGCCGCGGTGTCGAAGTGCTTTTCAGCTTGTGGAATGGCGATCACTTTTCTCCCTAGCGAAAGCGTCGGTCACGCCGAAAAGCGCCGGGTGAAGGCGACCAACTCGTCCAACCGGGCAAGCGCGGCGCCCGACGCGATCGCCTCGAAGGCCCGGTCAACGCCGTCGGCGAGCGTTTCGGTCAGGCCACCGACGTAGATGCTTGCGCCGGCGTTGAGCGCGACGATGTCGCGAGCGCCGCCGCTCCGGTTCTGGAGGGTTGCCAGCAGCATTGCTTTCGACTCTTCGACGTTGGCCACGCGCAAAACGCCGGGGTCGTGCACCGGCAGGTTGAACTGCTCGGGGTGGATGGTGTATTCGTCGATACGACCGTTTTTCAACTCGCCGACCAGCGTCTCGCCGCAGATCGATATTTCGTCCAGGCCTTCGCGGCCAAAAACGGTCAGTGCGTGCGAACTGCCGAGTCGCTGCAGGACGCGCACCTGGATTCCGACCAGGTCGGGATGGAAGACGCCGAGCACCTGGTTGGCCGCGCCAGCCGGGTTGGTCAGTGGGCCGAGGATGTTGAACAGCGTGCGCACGCCGAGTTCGCGGCGCACCGGCGCGGCGTGCTTCATCGCGCTGTGGTGATTGGGAGCGAACATGAAGCCGATACCGACCTCGTCGATGCTCTGTCCGACCTGCTCCGGCGTCAGGTTGATATTCACCCCGAGCGCTTCGAGAACGTCGGCACTGCCCGACTGCGACGATACCGAGCGTCCGCCGTGCTTGGCGACTCGCGCGCCGGCCGCGGCGGCAACGAACATCGCCGCGGTCGAGATGTTGAAAGTCTGCGCGCCGTCGCCGCCGGTGCCGCAGGTGTCGACCAGGCGCGAGCGGTCGCCGACCTGCACCTTGGTCGACAACTCGCGCATGACCTCGGCCGCGGCCGCGATCTCGCCGATCGTTTCCTTCTTCACCCGCAGTCCGACAACGATCGCCGCGATCATCACCGGCGTCACCTCGCCGCCCATGATCTGGCGCATCAGCGAGGCCATTTCGTCATGGAAGATTTCGCGGTGTTCGATGACCCGCGCCAGGGCGTCCTGCGGCTTCATTGGCCGTGCTCCTCGAGAAAGTTCTTCAACAGGTCGTGGCCGCGCTCGGTGAGAATCGACTCCGGGTGGAATTGCACTCCTTCGACGGCCAGATGACGATGGCGCAAAGCCATGATCTCGCCATCATCGGTCCAGGCGGTGATCTCCAGGCAGTCCGGCAAGGACTCGCGCTCAACGGCCAGCGAATGATAACGCGTGCAGGTCAGGGGATTGGGCAGTCCGCGAAAGACCCCCCGCTCGCCGTGATGCACGGACGATACCTTGCCATGCATCAGCTGTCGGGCGTGGACGACGCGGCCACCGAAGGCCTCGCCGATCGCCTGATGGCCGAGGCACACGCCGAGCAGCGGAATCCTGCCGGCGAACTCGCGAATCGCCGCCAGCGAGATTCCGGCCTGTCCTGGCGCGCAGGGGCCGGGAGAAATCACCAGCAAGGCGGGGTCCAGGCGGGCGATTTCGCCAATCGAGATCGCGTCGTTGCGAACCACCTTGACGTCCTGCCCCAATTCGCCAAAGTACTGGACGAGGTTGTAGGTGAAGGAGTCGTAGTTGTCGATCATCAAGAGCATTTTCGGCCTATCCTGTTGATTGCGTTACCGGCACGCGTCAATGCCGCTTGTCCATGCCCGTTTTTTCTGGCGCTGGACGGAGAAACGTCCGTTCAGATCGGGTTGGAATTGTCGCACCCATTGGGGTGGCACGTCACTCGTCCGCGTTGAATTGCTCAGCTGAGGCGGTAGAAATCGGCTGTGGATCAGTTTGGCTTTGCACATGCAGCCGCTTGAGCGCTTTCGCCGGCGTCTCCCCGTCCTTCAGGTACGGTCGGATCAGCGCTTCTCCCTTTCGCTGGTTGCTGCGGTGGTTGGTGTCCGGCAAGGGCTGCCGGTACGTCGCTGGCGCCGCTCAGCTTGCCTGTCGACCGAGGGCGAACTGCCGCGTCGGCGGCCGAGGGACCGGCCGATGCTTACTGGCCGGTCGTCAGCCACTTGCTCAAAGTTGTGTGTCGAGGCCGTTCTCGGCGAGCTCGGCAGCGCGCAGAACGGCGCGCGCCTTGTTCTGCGTTTCCTGCC
>DPSD01000206.1:1429-2490 GCA_003538495.1 Accumulibacter sp. | reverse complement strand
GCCTTGTTCTGCGTTTCCTGCCACTCCGACGATGGGTCGGAATCGGCGACAATTCCGGCACCGGCCTGCACGTGCAGCTGGCCGTCCTTGACGATCGCCGTTCGGATCGCGATCGCCAGATCCATGTCGCCATTGAAACCCAGGTAACCGACGGCGCCGGCGTAGATTCCGCGCTTCACGGGTTCGAGTTCGTCGATGATTTCCATCGCCCGTACCTTGGCCGCTCCGGAGACGGTGCCGGCCGGGAAAGTGGCCTTGAGCACGTCGAGCGCGGTCAGGTCGGGCCGCAGCTTGGCTTCGACGTTCGAGACAATGTGCATCACGTGCGAGTAGCGCTCGACGATCATGTTCTCGGTGAGCTTGATGGTGCCGACGCGCGCGACGCGACCGGCGTCGTTGCGACCGAGGTCAAGGAGCTGCACGTGCTCGGCGCGTTCCTTTTCGTCGGCCAGCAACTCGGCGGCGAGCGCCTGATCCTCCTCGAAGGAAACGCCACGCCGACGGGTGCCGGCGATCGGCCGGACGGTGACCGTATCGCCTTCAAGGCGCACCAGAATCTCCGGCGACGCGCCGACGACGTGGAAGTCCTCGAAGTCGAAGTAGAACATGTACGGTGACGGATTGAGCGAGCGCAGCGAACGGTACAGGGCCATCGGGCTGGCAGCCAGCGGCTTGCTCATGCGCTGCGAAAGGACGACCTGCATGATGTCGCCCTCGGTGATGTAGCGCTTGGCTCGCAGCACCGCCTGCTTGAACTGCTTTTCGCCGAACATCGACGTTGCCGGCTGCGACGCGTGCGGCTTTTCGGCGGGGATGTGCACCGGTTCACGGAGCCTGGCGAGCAGTTCCTTCAGCCTTGCCCGCGCTTTCTGGTAGGCACCGGGGACACCCGGCTCGGCATAAACGACCAGCGTCAGCTTGCCCGACAGGTTGTCGACCACCGCGATCTCTTCCGAAAGGAGCAGCACGATGTCGGGAATGCCGAGGTCGTCGGCTTTCTGCGAGCGCGTCAGCCGGGTTTCGATGTAGCGGACGGTATCATAGCCGAAGCAGCCGACCAG
>DPSD01000206.1:0-1180 GCA_003538495.1 Accumulibacter sp. | reverse complement strand
AGCGCGTCAGCCGGGTTTCGATGTAGCGGACGGTATCATAGCCGAAGCAGCCGACCAGGCCGCCGCAAAAGCGCGGCAGGTCGGCGGTCGGGGCAGCCCGGAAGCGCCGCATGTACTTGGCGATAAAGTCCAGCGGGTTGGTGTCGTCCTCGCGTTCGGCGATGCGATTGCCATTGAGCACCAGCACCTGATGGGCGTTGACGACGATCCGCGTCGGACTGGCCAGGCCGATGATCGAGTACCGGCCAAAGCGCTCGCCGCCCTGCACCGATTCCAGCAGGTAGGTGTAGGGCCCATTGGCCAGCTTCAGGTAGATCGACAGCGGCGTGTCGAGATCGGCAAAGGTCTCGAGGGTCACCGGGATACGGTTGTAGCCTTCGGCTGCCAGCCGATTGAAGTACGCTGCAGTCATTGGAAATCCACAAGTAAACACGGCGGGAGATGTGGCGGTGCCAGGAGTCCATCGGAGCGTGGCACATTGCGGGGCACGGCGGCTCGGCGCCGCCTAGTGGCGCCGGGTGCGCCAGGGCCAGGCCTCCGCCCGGCCGGCGGGCAGCAGGTGCGGTGTGCAGGGGCGGGTGTTCATGCGTGACGGATATGCTGTGCGGCGTCGGCAAGGGTCGGGACTATACCATCGGCTGCCAGTTCGCGAACATCGCGGCCCTCGTTGTAGCCGTAGGGAACCAGAAAGACGTGGCAGCCGGCGGCACGCGCGGCGCTATAGTCATGCACCGAATCGCCGATCATCAGGACCTCGGCGGGCGGGGCACCAAGGCGGCCGCTGGCCCAGACCAAGGGCATCGGGTCCGGCTTCGGACGCGGTAGAAGGTCGCCGCTCACCACCACCTTGAAGAACGACGCCAGGCCGACGTGTTCGAGGAGCGGCAGCGAGAACGCTTCGGCCTTGTTGGTGATTACCCCCAGCGGCAGGCCGAGTGCCCGGAACCGCTCAAGGCCTTCAAGCACTCCCGGGAAGAGCTGCGCGTGGCGACCGTTTTCCCTGGCGTAGTGCCTCCTGAAGCTGTCAAGCGCTGCCGGCGGTGGTGGCGCCGGGTCCTCGGCGGCGACCATCGTCCCGGCCAGAACCCGCTTGACCAGATTGGCGATCCCGCGCCCTACATAACTGCGGACCGCGGCGACCGATACCTCGGAGCGGCCGAGATCGTGCAGCATGGCGTTG
>DPSD01000410.1 GCA_003538495.1 Accumulibacter sp. | reverse complement strand
ACCAACGGCATGAGCCAGTATTCGCGCAACGAACGCAACGCCAACGCCGGCATCGTCGTCGGCATCACACCGCTCGACTACCCGGGCGGGCCGCTGGCCGGCATTGCCCTGCAGCGGCAGCTGGAAAGCCGTGCCTTCGAACTCGGCGGCGGCAGCTACGAGGCACCGGCACAACTGGTTGGGGACTTCCTCGCCGACCGGCCGTCCACGCGTCTGGGGACGGTCATTCCCTCGTATCGGCCGGGCGTTCGCCTGACCAATCTCGCCAGCGCCCTGCCGGAATACGCGATTGCCGCGATTCGCGAGGCGCTGCCGGCCTTTGCACGACAGATCAGGGGCTTCGACATGGCCGATGCGGTGCTCACCGGGGTCGAGACACGCACTTCGTCGCCGCTGCGCATCACCCGCGGCAGCGATTTCCAGAGCCTGAACGTCAGGGGCCTGTATCCCGCCGGGGAGGGCGCCGGTTACGCCGGCGGCATCCTCTCGGCCGGCGTCGACGGGATCCGGGTGGCCGAGGCGTTGACGCGGCAAATGCTCAAGGATGCATCTGCGTTGGTCGCCAGCGTGCGCTGACCCTGCTCAGCCGCCAAAGCGGCGTTTGGCCTGCTCGCGACGCTCCTGCGCTTCGAGGCACAACGCCGCTGTGGGTCGCGCCAGCAAACGGGCGATGCCGATCGGCTCGCCGGTTTCCTCGCACCAGCCGTAGTTGCCGTCGTCGATGCGGCGCAGCGCTTCACGGATCTTCTGGAGCAGCTTGCGTTCGCGGTCGCGAACGCGCAGTTCCAGCGTGTGCTCTTCCTCGGCGCTGGCGCGATCGTTCCAGTCGGAACTGGTCTCGCTCTCCTGCAGGTGGCCGGCGGTCTCTTTCACCGCCGAAAGCAGCGCCTTTTCTTCATCGAGCAGCCGCCGGCGGAAGAATGCCAGCTGTTCGGGCGACATGTACTCATCCGGGGGGGCTGCACGCAGCGTCGCCTCGGTCTCGGTGCGAACTTGATCGGCAAGCTTGTTCATGTTTCCTGCTCCATCACTGACTGATTGGGCACCGGCCACCGGGAAGATCCGCGTGTCGCGGTGTGCTCGACAGGTGTCGCCTTGATCTTGCCACTGGCGAAGCATGTTATAGCATTGCGTGGCGGGGGCATAGACGGGGCCGCAGGCTGATTACCGGTAGCGCCGCCACCTGGCGCCCGCCCCGACACGCGACAGCACGCGCTGGCGTCTGCCAGCGAGCCGGCGGCTGATTCCCTTGCTGATCGTTCGACGCCGCCATCGCCCTTCGATTAACATTCTGGGGAACCATCCACGAGCGGGAGGTATCGAGCGATGACAGCGCCACCGACGGACAACGCGGCAATCGAGCCGGTCAGGCCATGGACGGTCTTCTTGATCTTTCTGCGGCTTGGACTCAGCTCGTTCGGTGGCCCGGTGGCGCACCTGGGCTACTTCCGGGACGAGTTCGTCAACCGCCGCCGCTGGCTCAGCGATCGGGCCTACGCCGATCTGGTCGCCCTTTGCCAGTTCCTGCCCGGCCCGGCGAGCAGTCAGGTGGGAATCTCCATCGGACTGTCGCGGGCCGGCTATGCCGGCGCGTTGGCCGCCTGGACAGGATTTACCTTGCCGTCGGCGGTCGCCCTGATCGTCTTTGCGCTCGGCATTTCAAGCTGGGGCGATGCCGTCCCGGCCGGGGTGCTGGACAGCCTCAAGGTCGTCGCCGTGGCGGTTGTCGCGCAAGCGGTGTGGGGAATGGCGCGCAACCTGTGCGTCGGTACGGCGCGGATCACGATCATGGCCGTCGCGACCTGCGCCGTGCTGGCCTGGCCCGGCGCGTCGGGGCAGGTCGGGGTGATCGTCGTGGCTGGCTTCCTGGGGTTGCTGCTGTTCAAGGGCGCGCCCGACGCGGCGCACGAGCCGCTGCCGATGACGATCAGCCGCCGCGGCGGGTGTTTCTGGCTGGCGCTTTTTTTGCTACTGCTGATCGGACTGCCGGTCCTGGCGCAGGCATGGCCAGGACGCACGCTGGCGATGATCGACGCCTTCTACCGGGCCGGATCACTGGTTTTCGGCGGCGGGCACGTGGTCCTGCCGCTGCTGCAGGCCGAGGTGGTGCCCAGCGGCTGGGTCAGTAACGAGTCCTTCCTCGCCGGCTACGGCGCGGCGCAAGCGGTCCCGGGCCCGCTGTTCACCTTTGCCGCTTTTCTCGGGGCATCGATGAACGAGCCGCCAAGCGGCTGGCTTGGCGGCCTGATCTGCCTGATCGCGGTCTTCATACCTTCGTTCCTGCTGGTCTGCGGCGCCTTGCCGTTCTGGGAGCAGTTGCGGCGCAGTCGCCACACGCAAGCGGCGCTGGCTGGCGTCAATGCCGCGGTTGTCGGTTTGCTGCTGGCAGCGCTGTATCACCCGGTATGGACCAGCGCGATCCGCCAGCCGGCTGACTTCGGCCTGGCCTTGGTCGCCCTGATCGCGTTGATCTTCTGGAAGCTGCCGCCATGGCTGGTGGTGCTCGGCAGCGCCGTTGCCGGCTGGTTGCTGAATGCCCTCGGCGTCACGGCATGACTGCGGTGCGCGTAGTCGCGCGGACAAATGGGCTGCTGCGGGGGAGGGCGGCCAAGCGCCTCCCTTTGCTACGCTGCACGCGCGCCGCAGTCATCGCCGCCCGTCACCACCCTCTGGACAGCGCGTCTGGTCGTCACCGGGTCGCCGCCTGCAACCATCCCAGACCATCCTCGGTCCTGCCGCGCGGGCGGTACTCGCAACCCACCCAGCCGTCGTAGCCAAGCTCGTCGAGCAGCCTGAAAAGATAGCGATAATTGACCTCGCCGTCGTCCGGTTCGTGGCGGGACGGGACGCTGGCGATCTGCACGTGGCCGATCCCGGCGAAGTGCTTCCTGAAGGTGGTCGCCAGGTCTCCTTCGACGATCTGAGCGTGGTAGAAGTCCATCTGAACCTTGAGGTTGGGCTCGCCCACCAGGTCACGGACAGCGTGCGCGTCGGCCTGACTGTTGAGGAAATAGCCCGGCATGTCGCGACCGTTGATCGGCTCGATCAGCAGCGTTCGATCGTGCTTCGCCAGTTCTCGCGCGGCGTAGCGCAGGTTGTCGAGGTAGGTCTCGCGGCACGCGGCACGGTAGTCCCGCTGCGCTTCGACGACCAGCACCCCGGCCATCGCGTGCAGGCGTCGGGTGCCCAGCGCCAGCGCGTATTCCAGCGCCCGGTCGACACTGGCACGGAAATCTGCCTCGCGGCCTGGCAGCGCCGCCAGCCCGCGTTCGCCGCCGGCCCAGTCGCCCGGCGGCAAATTGAAGAGCACGTTTTCGAGCCTGTTCTCGCGCAGCCACCCGGCGACTTCGGTGGCGCCGTGCTCATAAGGGAAGAGGAATTCGACGGCACGAAAGCCGGCCCTTGCCGCGGCGGCGAAGCGCTGCGGGAAGGGAACCTCGTTGAACATCGTGCTCAGGTTGGCGGCAAACTTTGGCATGTCCATCCCTTGGTTGCAGAATGCGAGTCGGAGCGCCGACTTGGTGCGGCAATGCCGAGCGCGTCTGAGGCGGGCTACGCCGGCCTCCGGCGCCCGCGCATCATCTGCTCATCCAACTCAGGTAGAATCCGCAGCTGTCGCCTGGCGGCTGGTCGCTGCCGGGGCAGTCGGCAGAATAATCCATTGATCACAGGTAAGGCCATGAACACGCATCCCTCTGACTTGCTGCCACTGGCCGAACACGGCGCCGGCCTGATCCTCACCCCTTGCCCGGGCACCAGCCGCGTGGACACCGAGACCGCGCTCGAGCAACTCAAGGCAGCGGGTGCCGACGCTCTGATCACCCTGATGCCGGACGCCGAAATGGCGGGCAATTCGGTGACCGACCTGCCCGAGCTTTGCGCCAAACACGGCCTGCGCTGGTTTCACCTGCCAATCGACGACGAGCACGCGCCAGCGGCCGATTTTACCGTCGCCTGGCAGGCGCAGCGAGCGGCCGTGCAGCAACTCCTCGACGCCGGCAGGAAGATTGCCGTCCACTGCAAGGGCGGTTCCGGCCGCACCGGCCTGATGGCGGCGCAGATCCTGGTCGAGCGCGGCTACTCCAGGGAGCAGGCGATGGCGGCTGTCAAAGCGCTACGGCCGAAGGCCCTGAGCCTTGCGGTTCACCAGGAGTACCTGGCACAGCTTCCGGTCCCGGCGTAGACGGGTCCGCCAGCGCGTGCGCGACGCGTCGGCAGGTGGTCGCTGGCGACCGCGCACAGCGCACAGAAGCGACGCCGCTGCAGGTATACTCGGGCATTTCGTCGGCCCGCCGCTGCCTGTCGGCTTCCCGGGCCGCCAGTGTGACCCTGTGAGACCCTCACCTTGGCCCTGATCCTGCTTGGACTTTCCGGCGCGCTGACCCACGATCCTTCGGCGGCGCTGTACATCAATGGCAAACTCGTGGCCGCGGCGGAGGAAGAACGTTTCGTCCGCGACAAGCACGCCAGGAACCGCATGCCCTACGAGGCGGCGAAGTTCTGCCTGGAGTTTGCCGGTGTCAAGCCGGCCGAGGTCGATGCAGTGGCGATTCCCTATGCCCCGATCAGCCTTTTCGGGCCGGCGCGCTGGCATTATGCCAAGCGCTACTGGTACGCGCCGGAGCGAGCGCTCGACGCCATCCTGACCGGCAACCGGCGTTTCCATCGCTACCGCAAACGCATCGAGTGGTGCCTGCTGCAGCTCGGTTTCGATCTGAAGAAGACAGAGATCGTGCCGGTCGAACATCACCTGGCGCACGCGGCCAGCGCCTACTTCTGTGCGGGATTTGCGGAAAAAACAGCGATTCTCGGGATCGACGGTAAAGGCGAGTACGCGACGACCTTCTTCGGCTACGGTGAGAACGGCAGGATTCACAAGATCAAGGAGTTCTACGACCCGGATTCGCTCGGCGGGCTGTACGGCGCATTGACCGAGTACCTCGGTTTCGAGATGCTCGACGGCGAGTACAAGGTAATGGGCATGGCGCCTTATGGCGATCCGCAGCGCTACGATTTCTCGCGGCTGGCGAAGTTCGAGAACGGCGAACTGACGGTCAATACCGACTACGCCAACGTGATCGGCTTCCGCCGCTACAAGGAAAAAGGGAAGGGCTACTACTTTTCGCCGAAACTGGTCGAGTGGCTGGGTCCGAAGCGCGCGGGTGACATCGCCGACGACCCCTATATTCATTACGCAGCGAGCATCCAGAAGCTCTTCGAGGACCTCTCGTTGCAGATGCTCGAGCACTACCTTGGCGACATTCTGCGCGAAACCGGCCGACTCGCCTTTTCGGGCGGCGGCGCGTTGAACGTCAAGCTCAATCAGAAGATCATCGCTCGCCCGGATGTCCGCGAACTCTACGTCCAGCCGGCGTCGGGTGACGCCGGCACCGCGCTTGGCGCGGCCGCCTGGGTGTCGGTGCAGCGGGGCGTGCCGGTGGAGAAGCTGGAGCACGTCTTTCTCGGGCCGTCCTACAGCAATGAAGATGTCGTCGCCGCCTGTGCCCGACACCCGGCGCAGCCGCAGTGGCGAAGACTGAGCCAGGTGCCGCAGGAAATCGCCGCGATCCTGGTGGCGGGGAACCCTGTCGCGTGGTTCCAGGGGCGGATGGAGTTTGGTCCGCGCGCGCTCGGTGGCCGTTCGATCCTCGGTTGCCCGAGCGTTGCCGGCGTTGCCGACCGGATCAACGCGCAGATCAAGTTCCGCGAGCGCTGGCGCCCATTTTGCCCGAGCATGCTCGACAGCGTCGGTCCGCAGATGCTCGGCAGCGATCATCCGGCGCCGTTCATGACCTTTACCTTCAAGGTTGCCGATGGCTGGAAGGAGCGCGTTCCGGAAGTCGTGCACGAAGACGGCAGCTCGCGCGCGCAGG
>DPSD01000113.1 GCA_003538495.1 Accumulibacter sp. | reverse complement strand
TGCAGGCGCTGTGCCTGGCGCCTTTCGGCATGGAAGAAGGCAGCGACGCCGCCCTGCCGGCGCAGGAATTCGGGCTGGTGGTCGGCGAGCAGGTGCGCTTTCGCTTCTTCGGCTCGTCGGTTCGCCGTCAGGATCAGGTCGGCACCCTGCTCGACGACTGGCAGCCCGACGAGTTGCAGGAACTCGACGAGATCCAGACGACGCTGCCCAGCGAAGGCCGTGCCGCCGGCGAGGTGGTCCGCGTCCGGCTGCACGCACGCATCACCGAGGCCGGCACGCTCGAACTCGAAGCGCTGCCGCACGACGGTCCCGAGCGCTGGAAGGTCGAGTTTGACGCCCGCGGCGGCGCCGCGGACTGAGCGGCGTGAAGCAACAGCAGTACATCGTCGGCATCGATCTCGGGACCAGCAATACCGTCGTCGCCTACGCGGCACCGTGCAGCCGCCAGGTCGAGCTGTTCGAGATCGAGCAACTGGTCGCTGCCGGCGAGGTTGCCGCGAGGCCGCTGCTGCCGTCGGTCCGTTTCCATCCGGCGGCGGGCGAAATCAGCCCCGGCGACCTGCAACTGCCGTGGCCTGTCGACGCGGCGGAGACTTCCCGGGACGGCGGCGAGCCGGTGGTCACCGGCCGCTTCGCGCTGGACCTCGGCACGCAGGTGCCGGGGCGTCTGGTGACCAGCGCCAAGAGCTGGCTGTCGCACGCGGCGGTCGACCGGATGGCGCCGATCCTGCCGTGGGGCGCCGCTGACGATGTTGCCAAGGTTTCGCCGGTAACCGCCAGCGCCAGCTACCTGGCGCATCTGCGCGCGGCCTGGCTGCACCGCTTCCCCAACGCACCGCTCGAACAGCAGCAGCTGATTTTGACCGTCCCCGCGTCCTTCGACGAGGGTGCGCGGGCCTTGACCCTGGAAGCCGCGCGGCAGGCTGGCCTGGCGAAGCTGCGCCTGCTTGAGGAACCGCAGGCGGCGTTCTACGACTGGCTGTTCCGCCATCAGCAGAACCTGGCCGACGAACTCGCCGAAACGCGGCTGCTGATGGTCTGCGACATCGGCGGCGGCACCACCGACCTGACGCTGATCCAGGTGGCGATCAAGGACGGCGAACCCGAACTGACGCGGATCGGCGTCGGCGACCACCTGATGCTCGGTGGCGACAACATGGACCTGGCGCTCGCCCATCTCGTCGAGTCGCGGCTACCGGCCGGCGACGGCAGGTTGTCGGCGGCGCGCTTCTCGCAATTGACGGCGCGCTGCCGGGCGGCCAAGGAGCAACTGCTGGCGGCCGATGCGCCGGCATCGCTACTGCTGACGCTGCTCGGCAGCGGCTCGCGGCTGATCGGCAGCGCGCGCACCATCGAACTGCAGCGCGATGAGGTCCGGCAACTGCTGGTCGACGGCTTCTTGCCACGCGTCACCGCGGATCAGCCGGTGCAGCAGCGGCGGGCGGCGATCGTCGAGTTCGGCCTGCCCTACCCCGCCGACCCGGCGATTACCCGCCATCTCGCGGCGTTTCTCAAACGGCATGCGCAGGCCGCGCGCCGGGCTCTGGCCGAACAGCGCGGCGAGCAGCAGCAGGAAGGCGACGCAGCAGACGACCGGCAGCGACTGCCGGTTCCCGATACGCTGCTGTTCAACGGCGGCGTGTTTCGCGCCGAAGCGCTTGCCGAACGCCTGCAAAGCACCCTCGGCGACTGGCGCGGAGCGCCCTTGCGGCTGCTACGCAACGACCATCCCGATATCGCCGTGGCGCGCGGTGCGGTCGCCTACGCGCTGGTTCGACAGGGGCACGGCCGACGCATCGGTGGCGGCTCGGCGCGCAGCTACTTCCTGGTTCTCGATGATGGCAGCAGGGAGCGACGCGGCATCTGCATCCTGCCACGGGGAATCGAGGAAGGTCACGAAATCCACCTGCCGGACCGCGCCTTCAGCTTGCGACTTGGCCAGCCGGTGCGCTTTCACCTGGCTTCGTCGGTCGCCGACACCGCCTATCTGCCCGGCGAGATGGCCGCCCTGGACGACGAGGAGTTCGTCCGCCTGCCACCGATCGCCACCGTCGTGCAAGGCCTCGCCGGCAGCAGCCAGCGCGAAGTGCGGGTACGGCTGATCACCGCCATCACCGAAGTCGGCAGCCTGGAGATCCACTGCGTCAGCATCGACGACGCAGCCCGCCGCTGGTTGCTCGAATTCCAGCTGCGCGGCGACGGCAGCACGGCGAGCGCCTCGTCCGAGGTCCTGCCACCGCGCTTCGCCGACGCCGTGAAAGCTATCGAGCACATTTTTGGTGGACGCTCGCAGGCGGTGGATGGCAAGGAGGTCCGGCACCTGCGTGGCCACCTCGAACACCTGCTGGGCAAGCGCGAGGACTGGGAAATGCCGCTGCTGCGCGCGCTCTTCGACGCGCTGCTGCAGCGCGCGCGCCGCCGCCGCCGCTCGCCGGAGCACGAACGGCTGTGGCTCAATCTGGCCGGCTATTGCCTGCGTCCGGGGCTCGGTGACGCGCTCGACGACTGGCGAATCGAGCAACTGTCCGAGCTGCTGGCGCCGGGCATCCAGTACGTCGGCGAGAGTCAGAACTGGTCCGAATGGTGGACCCTGTGGCGTCGCGCGGCCGGCGGTTTGCCGCAGGCGACCCAGGAAACGCTGCTCGCGGAACTGCTGCCGCCGCTGCAGAGCGAGCCGGCGAAAGCGACGGTGAAGACCCGCAACCGTCAGCCGGCACCGATCGCTGGCAGTCACGACGACATGCTGCGCCTGGCTGCCTCGCTCGAAAGGCTGCCGGTCGAACGCAAGATCGAGGTCGGCGACTGGCTGCTCGACAGGTTGCGCAGAAGCGCCGAGAAACCGCTCGGCTGGTGGGCGCTCGGGCGAATCGGCGCGCGTCAAGCGCTGTACGGCAGCGCTCACCAGGTGGTGCCGGCCGATGTCGCTGGCCGCTGGCTGGAAGCGCTGCTGGCGGTCGACTGGAAGAAGGTCGAGCCGGCCGCTTTCGCGGCGACGCAAATCACCCGCCTGACCGGCGACCGTTCGCGCGACCTCCCCGATACGCTCCGCGAAGCGGTACTCGACCGCCTGGCAGCGATCAATGCCTCGCCCGGCTGGAGCGAACAGATCCGGACCGCCGTCGCGCTGGACAAGGCCGACGAACGCCGCGCCTTCGGCGAGGCCTTGCCGGCCGGCCTGCGGCTGGTGACCGAAGCCGGAAGCGCGCTGGCAGCCCGCGGCGGTGCTTCATAAGCCGCAAATGATGTTCATAAATCCGCTGCATTGGCCTTCCGCTGACCTTTTCCGCATAATGCCCATGAATCAGTCGCCGGAGCCACTTGCCGATGGCTTGTGCCCACCTCAGCGCTTGTTGCAGGCGGGCGGCAAGTGTCTTCCGGAGCTGGCTGGCTGCGGTGCCATGCGGCACGCAGCCGGCGATCTAAGAGGAGTAAGCAATGCGCACGCAAAGAGGACCAGACCGCCGCCAGCGGCAGCTCGACCGACCGACCGATCAGGCTGAACGTCGCTGCGGCAGCGATCGTCGTCGACTTCAGTTTACCGACCAATCAATTGCTGAGATGGAAGCCCGCCTGGCCGCGCTTGGCAGCAACCGAAAGAGCAAACCGGACGAGGAAGGCTCCGGCTGGGACAAGCTGATCATCCCCCTCAAGTAAGCGCCCGCCAGCCGCCCAGCGATTGCCGCCAATCGCCATCTGCGCCTTGATTCGCTGCCGGACTTCGCCGGCCGTCGGCCGGGTCACCGACGGGCCCGCCAGTCAAGCAATGACGGTGACCACCACCCGGCGCCGATGGGCGATCGTCCGATGCTCCCAAAGGTAGATTCCTTGCCAGGTGCCCAGTCGCAAGGCGCCGCTGCCGACCGGCACGTTCAGCGAAGCGCCGACCAGGATGTTACGCCCGTGCGCGGCCATGTCGTCGTCACCCTCGCTGTCGTGCTGATAGGCCGCGTCGCCATCGGGCGCCCAGCGGGCCGCCAGGGTTTCCAGATCGCGCCGCACCGAGGGGTCGGCGTTCTCGGTCAGGACCACCGAACAGCTGGTGTGCTGGACAAAGACGTTGGCCAGGCCGACCTCTATGCCCGACGCGCGGACCACCCGCGCGACTTCGGCAGTGATCTCGACGGTCCCGCGACCGCGACTGTGAAGCTCGAAACTCTGCTGAAAAGCCATCCTTGCCTCCAAGTTTTTCAAGCCCCGCCTGACCGTCAAAGTCGCGTTCGCGCCTCGCGGCAGACGGCGTCGCCGCCTGTCTAGAACGCCGATCCAGGCGTCTTCAGGAACTCCAGCTCGGCCGGCGTCGAAGCTCGACCGAGAATCGCGTTGCGGTGCGGATAACGCCCATAGCGCTCGATGATCGCTTGATGCCGCCGTTCGAATTCGAGGTTCCCGGTCATCCCCGGCGCGGCGAACAGCTTGCTGGCCACAGAGTGAATCAGCGGCGACTCGCTGTGCATGTAGGGCATGTACAGGAAAGCGCGGCGCGTCGGGTCGAGCGCACGGTCGGCACCGGCGGCTACCGCTTCCTGGGCGAGCAGCAAAGCCATCGAGTCGGCGGCGAAGGCCTGTGGACGATCGCGAAAGATGTTGCGCGAAAACTGATCGAGGACGATCACCTCGGCCAGCCTCCCGTCGGCATTGCTGCGCCAGTGGTACAACTCGCAACGCAGCGCGGCCGCGTGCAGGGCGCCAAAACGCGCCTCGATCAGACGGTCGAAAGGGTCCGACTTCGACCACCATTGCGCCGGCGTCGCCTCGTCGAACCAGAAGCCGAGAACCGCGGCGGCGGTCATCGCCACTACCCGGCAGTCGAACGGGAAAGAATCAGCATCGTCAGTCGCTCCACTATCAGGATCAACCCTCGCATTACTCGTCAACCCTCCCGCGCAGCAGCTTCACCGCCCCGCGCCGCACCTTGTCGTCGACCCGCCGCAGTTGCGAACCGCGCGTCGGCCTGGTCGCTCGTCGCGGCGTCGGGGCGAACGCTGCCCGGGCGATCAGTTCGCGCAGGCGGGTCAGGGCATCGAGACGATTGCGTTCAAGGCTGCGGTGCGCCTGCGCCTTGATGATCACCACGCCGTCGGCGCTGATCCGCTGATCGCGCGTTTGCAGCAAGCGCTGCTTGATCTCTTCGGGCAGCGACGAGGCACCGATGGCGAAGCGCAGGTGGATGGCGTTCGAGACCTTGTTGACGTTCTGGCCGCCAGCGCCCTGCGCGCGGATGGCGATCAACTCGACCTCGTCCTCGCGCAACTCGATGCGGGTGGCCAGCGCCGGCATCTGCAAGCTACTTGCTTCGCACGGTTGGCAGCGGCGCGCCGACGCCGAGCGCTTGCCAGCCATCGCGGCCCAGCTCGCGGAGCGTTCGCAGGTTGCGCTCGTAGATCGCCGCGGCGTCCGGGAACGCCGCCACCGCCCGGTCCAGGCTGTCCTCGCGCAGCAGGTGCAAGGTCGGGAAAGGCGAGCGATTGGTACAATTGGTGATGTCGTCCGGAACGGTGCCGGCAAAGACGTAATCCGGGTGGAAGCTGGCGACCTGCAGAATGCCCTCGAGTCCTTGCGTTCTGAGCACGACATTGACCACGTCGAGAAACGCGGCGAAGTCCTCGAAAGCGGTGAGCACTGCGGGATGGATGAGCAGCGTGGTGTCAACCTCGGCCGGCGGCGCCGCCAGCAGCATGTGCAGTTCGCGCTCGAGATCGGCGAGCAGGTTCTCCTCATCCGCAGCGTCGCTCACCACATAACGGATCTGTTCCTTGACATGAACGCCTTTGGCGAAGGGACAGAGGTTGAGGCCGATCACCGCGCGTTCCAGCCACCGGCGCGTCGCCGCGATCACTGCCTGGTGGCTGGGTGTTGGTGAGTTCATGGTCGGCAAGGCGGTCGTTGGCAGTCGTGCTGCGGGCATCCGAAGTGTAGCGATTACCGGCGAAGCAGGCAAAGCCTGGCCTTGGGACCCAGGTACCGCCGCGCAACGTACGCCTTGGACTCTGGCGCAAGGCGCGATGACTGCCGTCTGGCGAAGAAGAAAAACGGCCCGCGAGCCGCGGGCCGTCTTGCCGTTGAACTGGCGGATACAGCCTGGCTAGTGGCCGGAAGCACCTGCTGCGCCGAGACCGGTTTCCGAACGCACCCGCTGAGCCGGGTAGAGCGAGCGCTCGAGTTGAGCCTGCGCGCTGTTGTCCATCTTGGAAACCAGGTAGATGGTCAGGAACGCCGCCGACATCGAGAACAGGCCCGGCGACGAATACGGGAACAGCGCGGAACCCTTCGGATTGCCGATCACCGCTTCCCACACCGAAGCCGAGACGATAGTCAGGATCACCGAGCTGAGCAAGCCAACTACCCCGCCGGCAACGGCACCCTTGGTCGTGCAATCCTTCCACAGCACCGACATGAAAAGGACCGGGAAGTTGGCCGAGCAGGCGATGGCGAAAGCCAGCATCACCATGTAGGCAACGTTCTGCTTCTCAAAGGCGATGCCAAGAAAAACGGCGACGATGCCCAGGCAAATGGTGGTGATCTTGGACACTCGCAATTCGTGCGCCGAATCAGTTTGCCCTTTCTTGAACACCGTTGCGTAGAGGTCGTGCGACACCGCGGAAGCGCCGGACAGCGTCAGACCGGACACCACCGCCAGGATGGTGGCAAAGGCCACTGCCGAGATGAAGCCGAGAAAGACGTTGCCGCCGACGGCGTTGGCGAGGTGGATCGCGGCCATGTTGCCGCCACCCTTCAGACCCTTGGCCAGATCACCATCGACGTAGTACAGCTCGGGCGCCTGCGTGAGCATGACCACCGCGCCAAAACCGATGATGAAGGTCAGGATGTAGAAGTAGCCGATCCAGGTCGTTGCCCAGCCGACAGACTTGCGGGCTTCCTTGGCGCTAGGCACGGTGAAGAAACGCATCAGGATGTGCGGCAAGCCCGCCGTGCCGAACATCAAGGTCATGCCGACCGAAATTGCCGAGATCGGATCCTTGATCAGCGCGCCGGGTCCCATGATCGCGTCGTGCTTGCTGTGGATTTCGACGGCCTTGGCAAACAGCGCCTCGGGGTTGAAGTTGAACTGCCAGAGCACCGCCAGGGCCATGAAGCTGGCACCGAAGAGCAGCATGATCGCCTTGATGATCTGAACCCAGGTGGTGGCCGTCATGCCGCCAAACAGCACGTAGCACATCATCAGCACGCCGACGATCATCACCGCGTAGGTGTACTCGAGGCCGAACAGCACCTTGATCAACTGACCGGCGCCGACCATCTGCGCGATCATATAGAACGCCACGACGACCAGTGTCCCGCACGCCGCAAAGACGCGCGTCGGGGTTTGCGCAAAACGGTAGGAAGCGACGTCGGCAAAGGTGAACTTGCCGAGATTTCGCAAGCGTTCCGCCATCAGGAAGGTGATCACCGGCCAGCCGACCAGCCAGCCGATCGAAAAGATCAGGCCGTCAAAGCCGTTGGCGAACACCAGACCGGAAATACCGAGGAAGGACGCCGCGGACATATAGTCGCCGGCAATCGCCAGACCGTTCTGGAAACCGGTAATGCCGCCACCGGCGGTATAGAAGTCCGCTGCGGTCTTGGTCTTGCTGGCCGCCCACTTGGTGATGTACAGCGTCATGATGACGAAAGCGCCAAACATGGCGATGGCGGTCCAGTTGGTTGCCTGCTTGACGGTCGTGCCGAGGTCGCCACCGGCAGCCACGGCCACTCCGGCGATCAGGCAGCCGAGCAGGATCGCCGGACTGTTACGTATGGTTTTCGCCATCATGGTCTGTTGGCCTCGTTGATGATTTCGCCGTTCAGCGTGTCAAACTCGCTATTGGCTCGACGAACGTAGATGTTGGTGATGAGGATGGTCAGGACGATCACGCCAACGCCCATCGGGATACCGATCGAGGTCACCATGCCGGCACCCATTTTCTGCGCCAGAAACTCCTTGTCGAAGGCGATCAGCAGGATGTAGCCGTAATAGATCAGCATGATCAGGATGGTCATGATGATGCTGTATCGGGAGCGCGTGCGCACCAGTCTTTCGTACTTGGGGTTGGCGACTATGCGCGCAACCAGATCGTCTTCTTTCATTTTGCCTCCTCGCAAAGGGACGGTTGGTCGAGCCACTCAGGATGGCTGTGGAGGCCAAGGTAGGGCGACGAACTTACGCCGCGCTTACAACATGAAAACTTTGTCTTTTAATAACATATACTTACACGATCCTTGCAAGATTCTGAATGAGGTCTTACCGGCAGCATGTTTTCAGCGCGGTTACGACAAGCGGCCCCGCGCATAGCGCTGCTGGCTCGAATCGCGACCTGATGTTGAAGGTGGCCGCCGGGTACAATCCATGCCGCAGCACCTTCGACGACGTCGTCCGCTGCATTCCCTGACACGAACCGGTTCTTTCTTAGTTGGCGATTGAGGTGCTTGATGCTGATCCTGTTGATAGAAGACGACAAGGAACTCTCCGATGGCATTGCCTCGTTCCTGGCCGGGCAAGGCGACAGCGTGGTCGTCGAGTCTGATGGCATGGCCGCGGATCGCTTGCTGCAGGAGAGGAAGTTCGATTTCGTTCTGGTCGATGTCGGTCTCCCGGGACTCGGCGGCTATGAGATTGTTCGCCGAATCCGTGAACGCCGCCAATCGCTGCCAGTGATCATGATTACCGCACGCGATGCGCTCGATGATCGAATCTACGGTCTGGACCTCGGCGCGGACGACTATCTGTCAAAGCCCTTCGAACTGGCCGAACTGACCGCGCGCATGCGGGCGACCACCCGTCGTGGCGCCAACGCCATTGCCCGCCGCATCGACTTCGGCCCGCTGTCGATGGACATGGCGGGTCGCCACGCCTCGCTGGCCGAGCAGCCCTTGATCCTTTCCAGCCGGGAATGGGATCTGCTCAGCGTACTTGCCGAGGCCGACGGACACACGGTTCCCAAGGAGCGGCTGCAAGGCGACGGCAGCGTCAATGCCCTGGAAGTGTACGTCTATCGCCTGCGCCGGCGACTGGAAGCGGCGGGTCTGAATATCCGCACGGTTCGCGGCTTCGGCTACCGCCTGGAAATCACCCATCCCGCCACCGGCAAGACGCAGCACCATGCGAACGAGTAGCGCCACAAACTCCGCCGCTGGACCCCGGGCCGCGGAGTTGACGGGGGCCAGCGGCAGCACGGCAAACGAGGCCGGCACCAGCCTCAGGCGCAGCCTGCTGCGAGCGCTGGCCGCCCCGATCCTGGCCGCGCTGTTCACCGGCGGGGTGGTCGGCTACGGGGTGGCGGAAAGAGTGGTCAGCACCGCCTACGATCAAAGCCTGCTGAACCTTGCCAATGGCATCGTCAACCGGGCGCGGGTCGAAAATGGCCAGGTCACGATCGGTCTGACTGCCGAGGCAGAAGCACTGCTACGCACGGACACGGTAGACCACATCTACTTCCGCGTTCGCGACGACTCTGGCCGAATCATCGCCGGCGACGCCGATCTGCCACCGCCAGAAGTTCCGGCCAGTGATGTTTCGGCCGGCTTGTCGAGCCTTCCGCCGCAACCGCCGCCGGCGGACAACCGTCGCCCGAATGCTGCTGAACCGGTTTTTTCATTCTTTGACGGGCACTTCCGTGGCGAAGCCGTACGCGGCGTGCGCTTCCACCCGCTGGTCGACGACCATGGCGTCTACGTCACCGTCGCTGAAACGCTCGGCAAGCGCCGCGGCGCGATTCGCGACCTGCTGTTTGGTTTTGGCCTTGCGGTACTGCTGGTGCTGGCTGCCGTGGCAGCGGTCGTACGCTACGGGATCACCTTCGGCCTGGGATCGCTGTATCAGCTCGAAGCGCAGCTCGCCGGACGTTCCGGGCAGGACCTGGCTCCGGTAGACTTGCGCCAGGTGCCGCTCGAAATCCGCGAGGTGGTACGCGCGCTGAATGCCCTTCTGGCGCGTTTGCGAGAAGCCAACGCCGCGCAAAGGGAGTTTCTGCAGGATGCCGCGCATCAGTTGCGCACGCGGCTCGCGGGTCTCCAGGTGCAGATCGAACTGCTGCATGGCGAGCAGACCGACAAGACGGCGGCCAACAATCTGCGCAAGTCCGTCAAACGCGTCACTCGACTGGCCAACCAGTTGCTGGCGCTGGCTCGCGCCGAGGCTGGTCAACCTCTGACGGCCAATCCATCGTCGGTCGATCTGGCGAAGCTGATCGATGAAATGCTGGAAGACTGGTTGCGCATCGCCGATGAAAAAAGAATCGACTTTGGCATGCAACGCGAAGCGGCGACAATCCCCGGCGATCCGACGCTGCTCAGGGAACTGGTCGCCAACCTGGTCGACAACGCACTCAAGTACACTCCGGCCGGAGGCCAGGTCACCCTGCGCTGCGAGCGCGTCGGCGAGGTGGTTGAAATTGACGTCAGCGATAACGGTCCCGGCATTCCGGAGCACGAGCGCGAACGGGTATTCGAGAGATTTCACCGCTTGCCCGATGCAACGGCTCCCGGCAGCGGTCTCGGTTTGCCGATCGCTCGACAGATCGTTGCCGGTCACCGCGGCTCAATAACCATTGCCAGCCCCGCCGCCGGCGCCGGCACGCGCGCACACGCTCCCCGCGC
>DPSD01000665.1 GCA_003538495.1 Accumulibacter sp. | reverse complement strand
AGTTCGATCTGTCCTGGCTCGGAACCTTCATGAACAATGAAACAGCGATGAGCTGGCTGCAGGATCCGATGACCACTGGCGGTGAAGCGTCGCCGCTCAGCGTTACCGATGTGATCGAACGCTGCAACGGCGACATCTGGTTTCAGCGCGAACGGGTTTCGCATCGCGCCTTTTTCCGTACCATGCTGCCGGTCGCCGAGGCGCCGAAGGATCTGCCTCGGGCGATCGTCGCTGCACCGGAGGGTGAGCGTCCGGAATTCTACGATTTCGATATCTTCCTCTGGTCGGCCGTCAGCCATGAACTCGATGATCGGCTGCTCACGGAACTGTCCTATACCATCTTCGATACCGAAACGACCGGGCTGCAGCCTTCCGAGGGCGACGAGATCATCCAGATCGGTGCGACGCGTATCGTCAATCGTCGGCTGCTGCGCCAGGAGTGTTTCGACCAACTGGTCGACCCGAGGCGTTCGCTGTCGCCACAGTCGGTCGCCATCCACGGCATCACTCCGGAACTGCTCGTCGGGCAGCCGTACATCGATGCCGTATTGCCGAAGTTTCATGCTTTCTGTGCCGACACGGTCCTGGTGGGCCACAATGCCGCTTTCGATATGCGCTTCCTGCAAATGAAGGAGAAGCAGACGGGTCTGCGTTTCGAGCAGGCGCTGCTCGACACCCTGCTGCTCTCGGCCGTACTTCACCCCAACCAGACGACGCATCGCCTGGAAGCCATCGCCGAACGCCTCGGAGTATCGGTCTTCGGACGCCATACGGCACTCGGCGACGCCATCGTGACCGGCGAAGTTTTCCTGAAAATGCTGCCCTTGCTTGCCGAGATGGGCATCAAGACGTTGCGGCAGGCACGCGAAGCCAGTCAGAGAACGTACCATGCCCGGCTCAAGTACTGAACAGACGAGGCGTGTTGCACCCTTCTCGCCGTACGTTGCGTTGCGTCATCTGGTGCGTGCGCAACCGCTGACCATTGCGCCGGGGGCGAGCATCCGCGAGACCTTGCTGCTGCTCGACCGGATGCGCGCGGATGCGGTGGTGGTAATCGATGCGGACAGTCGCGTGCCGCTGGGAATCGTTACCCTGCCCGACGTGGTTCGCCGGATTGGAATCGAGGCTTGCGACCTGCAGGCGCCGATTGCCACGGTGATGACCAGTGGTCTGATCACCGTGCCGGCCGACGGCACGGCACACCAGGCGAGTGTGGTGATGGTGCGTCGTGGCGTGCGTCATCTGGTGCTCACCGAAGCCGATGGCAGTTACTTCAACCTCGTCTCGCAGACCGATCTGTATACATTGCCGGGTGCGCAGCACGCCGACCTGGTGCAATCGATCCTGGCGGCGCGCGATATCCGGACGCTGGCGGTTCTGGCTGGCGATGTCCGTGCCTTCGTTTCCCGCCTCGTTGCCGAGCGGGTGAGTGCCGATGCCCTCTGTCATCGCATCTCTGCGCTCAACGATCTGCTGACCCTGCAGGTGATCGAACTCGTGGCCAGCCAGTTCGATCTGCCTTACGTACCCTGGTGCTGGCTGGTATTTGGCTCAGAGGGGCGACTCGAACAGACGCTGGCCACCGATCAGGACAATGGGCTGATCTTCGCTGCCGATTCCGATTCCGATGCCGAGGCGTCAGGCCTGCGCGAAGCCTTCCTACCCTTTGCACGAGCAGTCAATGAGGCACTCGATGCCTGTGGATTTCCCTTGTGCAAGGGCAACATCATGGCCGGCAACCCGCAGTGGTGTCTGTCCGTCTACGAGTGGCGAACAGCTTTCTCCGGCTGGCTGAACTCCCCACAACCCGAGGCGCTGCTCAATTCTAGCATCTTTTTCGACCTGCGCGGCCTCTATGGGCAGGAGTCGCTGGTCAATGACTTGCGGAGCTGGCTGCTGTCGAGAGCCTCTTCCTATCCCATTTTTCTGCGTGCGATGGTTGAGAACACGATGAACTGGGAGTCACCACTCAATTGGTGGAAAGGTTTTCGCTATGATCAGGACAAGGAGTTTCCGCACACCATCGATCTGAAGAAGCACGGATCGCGGCCCTTCGTTGACGCCGCCCGGATCTATGCGCTGGCCGGGCAGATACCCGATACCAATACGGTCGAGCGTCTGCGCATCAGCGGCGAACAGGGGGGCATGGCCGCCGACGAACTGGCTGCGCTGATTGACGCTTTTCATCACATTCAGCGTCTTCGACTGGAGCATCAGGTCAACAGCGGCGTCGCCATGGACTCCAACCGCGTCAATCCCGATGAACTGCACGAACTCGATCGCCTGATCCTGAAAGAATCGCTCAAGCAGGTCCAGCATCTGCAGAAGCGGCTGACTCGCCAGTATCTTTCGGCGTACGGCAGGGTGTAGGTTGAGGGGGCGGCGCCCCTATAGCGATGGTGCTGTTACCCGCAGGCGGAAATGGTCGGGCACTGCGGCCACCTTGCGCGCAGCGTAGTCGAAGAAAACGATTCCCGTCTTGCCCCGTGCGACCTCGCGCTGACTGGCCTTTTCCCGCATGCTCCACAACAGGTCACAGCCCTTGCTGCCGAAATCGCTGGTGGTCATGCGAACGACCATCACCTCGCCGTGAAAGGCCTCGGACTTGTACTGCAGCGCAGCGTCGGCGATGACGATGCCCAACCCTTCGACATCGAGTTCGCTATAGCCAAGCGACTGGAAAAAGCGTGCTCGTGCTTCCGACACCACCGACAGCAGCGCAGCGTTGTCGAGGTGGCCGGCATAGTTCATGTGACTGAGATAGAGCGGAATCTCGGTCGTAAAGGCAAAATTCTCTGGTAGCTCGATCTGTATTCTGGGCATGGCCTGGCCTGTATCGGATGTTGGCAAGAGAGGAACGCTGCACGCATCGTGGCCCGCTTGGCCTCGATGCGTGACGCTGCCACTCTCGCTTTCAGGGCAAGCGCGGATACATATTAATGTGAAAGTCGCGTATGCGACTCACGAATCTCCCCTCCCCCCGCGCGGGGGAGGGGTCGGGGGGGAGGAAAACGGGCATGACTTT
>DPSD01000210.1 GCA_003538495.1 Accumulibacter sp. | reverse complement strand
ATCGGCGGCGCCGACATGCCGGTGGTGGTCTCGATGCTCAACAGCTACTCGGGCTGGGCTGCCGCGGCAACCGGCTTCATGCTCTCCAACGACCTGTTGATCGTCACCGGGGCGCTGGTCGGATCGAGCGGTGCAATCCTCTCGTACATCATGTGCGCGGCGATGAATCGCCACTTCATCAGCGTCATCGCTGGCGGCTTCGGAACGACCGGCGGAACCCCGGCAGCAGCTGGCGATGGGCAACCGGCCGGGGAAGTGCAACCGATCCTGGCGCAGGAAACAGCCGAACTGCTGCTCGACGCCAAGAACGTGATCATCATTCCGGGCTATGGGATGGCGGTCGCACAGGCCCAGCACACGGTCTACGAGATCACCCGTCTGCTCCGCGACAAGGGGGTCAACGTCCGTTTCGGCATCCACCCGGTCGCCGGCCGCATGCCAGGCCACATGAACGTGCTGCTCGCCGAGGCCAAGGTCCCCTACGACATCGTTCTCGAAATGGACGAGCTCAACGAGGACTTCCCGAAAACCGATGTGGCAATGGTCATTGGCGCCAACGACATCGTCAATCCGGGGGCGCAAGACGATCCGAACAGCCCGATTGCCGGCATGCCGGTACTCGAAGCATGGAAGGCAAAGACCTCGATCGTGATGAAGCGCAGCATGGCCTCGGGTTACGCCGGGGTGGACAATCCACTCTTCTACAAGGAAAACAACCGCATGCTCTTTGGCGACGCGAAGAAGATGCTTGACGAAGTGCTGGTGGCGATGAAAGCCTGATCTCGGAGGGGGCGACCCCGCCTGACGCAACGCCCGCAGCTGCGGGCGTTGTCTTTTCTGCCGAGCCACGCTTCGACCCAGGTTGGTCGCGGCGAAAGCACACGACTCGGGAGTGAAGCCGCGCGGCATGGTCGGTGGCGGATGGTCGGCCAGCCCTATTCCCGGGCGACCGGGAATGTGCCTTGTCGGTTGTGGTAGCAATCCGTCACCGTTTCGGTCTGGGTTGCCACCGATCACGCGTCCTCGCCACGACAACACCCTGTGCCACCTTGGCCGCGCCAAACAGGCGATGCGCCCCGCTGGCTGCGGGCGGCATTGCCAGCAGGGCAAGCCCCGAATAGAATCCGGAGCTTCGGCGCCAGCACGAAAGTCGTTTGCCGCAGTTGCTGCTGCAACTGCTCGCTGCGCTCGATCGCAAGCTATAACAACCCTCAAGGAGAACATCAATGGAACATCAGCTGCCGCAGCTCCCCTTTGCTCTTGACGCCCTGGCGCCGCACATGTCCAGGGAGACCCTGGAATACCACTATGGCAAGCACCACCAGGCTTATGTCACCAACCTGAACAACCTGATCAAGGGTACCGACTACGAAGCGCTTGACCTCGAATCAATCATCAGGAAAGCGCCGGCGGGCGGGGTGTACAACAACTCGGCCCAGGTGTGGAACCACAGCTTCTTCTGGAACTGCCTTAAGCCCAACGGGGGCGGCGCGCCCACCGGAGCGCTGGCCGCGGCCATCGACGCCAGGTGGGGTTCCTGTGCCGAGTTCGGCAAGGCGTTCCAGGCCTCGGCGGTAGGCAACTTCGGATCCGGCTGGACCTGGCTGGTGAAAAAAGCAGACGGCTCGGTGGATATCGTCAATATGGGTGCTGCCGGCACACCGCTGACCACCGACGACAAAGCATTGCTGTGCATCGACGTCTGGGAACACGCCTACTACATCGACTACCGCAACATGCGTCCCAAGTTCGTCGAGACCTTCCTCAGCCAACTCGCCAACTGGAGCTTCGCCGAGCAAAACTTCGCCGACTAGTCGGGGTTGGGGGGCAGATTGCCCCCCTGCTTCTTGGCGTTCGCCGCAGAACAATGAGGGAAAAAGGGTCGAGTAGAGGACAGGCTTTCACCTTCCCTCCCTCATCAAACCGTGCATGCGATTTTCCCGCACACGGCTTTCCGATGTTCTTCGCATCGAGGCGTGCGCAGAGCGCCAGCCCGCCACTGCAGGAACCTTGTACCTATTTTCCTCAGTTGCCCCCTTTGCCAATTGGTGCAAACTCAGTCGTGACAAGGGCTTGCGGCCGATTGGGAGGATCACTCAATGGGTGAGACGAGTTTTGAGGGAAACGGAATCGTCAAGGCGGTGGCTAGCGCCTTGCATGAGGTGTCACAAGCGACGGTGGCGATGCGTCTGACGACACCTGGCGGCCGGTTTCACGTCCGCTGGGACGAAGGCCGCAGCGCCACCGCGCTGGGACAGTTGGCATTCTTTGCCGAATTCCTCGAAGTCTCCGGACTGTTCGCCCGCCGGAAGCAAGGCTGTCCGACGAACTACAGCAGCCCCAACGTACCGACGGTGGTGAACATTCTGGGCACCTGGCGACTCTCGATACTGGATAGTACATAGGGGTCAGTTCTAACATCACTACATGTTGTTATGGTGTCCCGTTTCCAGAGGTCAACGAAGTCCGGTTTGACCGGTCTGGAAGACAGCGCTTTTCCGGGTGAAAGACTTGCGGACCGGGGAGCGCTGACGGTCAGCTCCCTCCTCACACCAATTCCAAATCAAAGGGTCTTCAGATACTCCACCAGCGCCTCCTTGTCGTCCGCCGATAGACTGGTCCCGAACTCGTGCCCCTGATTGCTGCCGCCCTTGCTGCTGGTATCGAGCTTTGTCCCAACGCGCTGGGCTGCCGGCGTATCGGTGACGAAACCGCCCCGCGTCTGGTCGTAGACGTCATAGCCGCGCCAGAACGCCTTCGGGCGCTGCGCAACCGGCTCGAGCAGGTCGCGCAGCGTGGGCACCGAGCCGTTGTGGAGGTACGGCGCTTTCAGCCAGATGCCGTCGAGGAAGGGCGCGATGTAGCCGATCAGGTCGGCCTCGACCAAGCCGCGGCGTTCGAGGCCCATCTCCTTGACCACCTGGTTGGCCTTGATCGCGGCGCCCTTGTTCCAGGAGTCGAGGCGGCCGCGGTCGGTGCCGACTTCGGCCAGCGGCAGTGGCCGGCCGGTGAGTTCGCTGGCGTGGCAGCTGGCGCAGTTGGCGTCGAACAGCGCTTTGCCGGCTTCCGCCCTGGCAGCGTCGATGGCGAACGGGTATTTCGGTGGCGGCAGTTCGGAGAGGTAGCTGTGCAGCCATTGCACCTGCGCGACGAAGTCCTCCTTGTTGGCCGGTGCTGCGCCGAGCAGGCCGAGCGCCGAATCCATGATTACCGAGTAGGCGTCATTGCTGTCGCCGGCGTAGTTCATGCGGTGGCCCTTGTCCCAGACGTACTTCTTGAGGTTCCACACCGATGGCATGTCGGTCGGGCCGAAGGTATCGTCCATCGGCGCGCGGATCATGAAGTACTTGGTGAGGTTCATCGCGTCGTCACGGCCACGGCCCCAGTCGGGGAAGTCGGGCCGGTAGATCCAGGCGAACTGCTGTTCGCGTTCGAGCAGACGCTTCTTGGTGATCGGGATGACGAAGAAGCGGTAGAGCAGCTTGTCGATGAAGTCGAGTTCGGTGACGCGGTTGATTTCGGCCATCAGGATGTCGGCGTTGAAGCGTGGATCCTTGGCGCAGTCGATCAGGTAACGGAAGAAGGCCTCGACGTTGGTGGTGTGTGCCGGGCCGCCGACGACGAAAACCGGGTTGGCATCGGGCGATTCGCGGTAGCTGGTGGTGTGGCAGACGGCGCAGTTGTTGCCGACGCGCGGAAAACCGATCGTTTTTTTCGTGAAGCCCGCGGGCAGTTCCTGCCCCTGCTCCCACGGCACGCCGAGGGCGGCGTAGCCACCGGGAAGGATCTTGCCATCCTGGGTCAGCTTTTCCGGGAAGACCCGCGGCAACACGTAGAAGATCCAGTAGGGAATGCCGGCGTCGTGCTCGGCGCCGATCGAGCCGTATTTGAAGCGCGTTTCGAAGTCGGCGGTCACCCAGGCCGGCTGCGGCTGTTCGCGAAAGCCGCGGTCGTAGCCGATCAGCGCGCCGGCGACGAGCGTGACGATGATCAGAATGCCGATGACTCTGAACCAGTTCCTGCAGGAGTGGATGCTCATCGTGTGATCCTCAGAAAGTCTTCAGAAACTCGACCAGCGCGGTCTTCTCGGTGGCACTCAGTTCGGTGCCGTAGGCCTGGCCCTCGTGGCCGCCGTTGCCGTTGCCGGGCAGCGCGGTATCGAGCAGGAAGAACGGGTGGCCGTTGCCCTCCAGCTGATCGGAGACGAAGCCGACCTTGACCGGGTCGTAGACGTCGTTGCCGCGGTAGAAGGTCTTGGGCCGCGCTGCCGCCGGCTCGAGCAGATCGCGCAGGCTGGGCACCGAGCCGTTGTGCAGGTAGGGCGCGCGCAGCCAGAGCCCGTCCAGCGGCATGTTGGCGTAGCCGAAGGTCTTGCGGAAGTGCGTGAACCGCCACGGGTAGCCGGCATAGAGCGTGGCCTGGTTCACGGCCAGTGTGTAGGTGTAGGAATCGAGCCGCCGCCGGTCGGTGCCGATCTCGGCCAGCGGCGTCACCTGGCCGACGTACTCGCCGCTGAAGTCGCTGCCGCTGGCGCCGTGGCAGCCGGCGCAGTAGGCCTTGTAGATCGGCGCGCCGCTGGCCGCCAGCGCCGGATCGACCGGGAAGAACTGGCTGAAGGGGGGCGGCGTGACGTCCATGATCCAGTCCTCGACGCGGCGGATGCGCGCCAGGTCGATGGTCGGCGGCGTCGTGCCGGTGCCGAAAGCGGCGCTCTTGTTGCGTTCCTCGACGGTGGTGTTGTTGCCGTCCCAGTGCAGTTGCATCTCGTGCGGCTCTTTGCGCTGGCGCTGCCGCCAGAGCGAGGGGAAATCGGCCGGCGCGTCGAATTCGGCGGGGTCGAGGTGCTTCATCGGGAAATTGAAGATGACCTTTGCCGAGTTGAAGGTGTCGACCCGCCCGGGGCCCCAGGCACGCTGGTCGAAGACCCAATCGAAGCGCCCGGCGAGCGCCAGCACCCGGTCGCGCATGATGGCGATGGCGATCGGATAGACCAGGTAGCGGTCGAGCAGGTCGAGCTGACCGCCCTGGCGCTCGATCTCCGGCAGGATGAATTCCTTGGAGAACTTGGGATCGGCGGCACAGCGGAAGAAGAACTCCTCGAAACCCTTCATGTTGAAGGTCGCGGCGGGCATGCCGAGGACGATCGTCGGTGGCTGGTCGGCGGCGGTGCGCACGGTGCTGGTATGGCAAACCGCGCAATTGACGAAGACCCGGTCGATGCCCTGATAGCGCCGACGCGAGGTGCCGACCGGAACGTCCCTGTCAGTGCCGTCGGCATTCTTCTCGAAGACCATTCCCAGCGACTGGTAGCCCTTGCCGGGCAGGTACTGCGGGCAGACCTGCGGCAGCGCGCGCCAGATCCAGTATGGGAAGCCCATTTCGTGCTCGCCGCCGGTGGACCCGTACTTGAAGTGTTCGGTCGGGCTGTCGTAGTCGACCGGCACGTCGCCGCCGAAGCGCTGCGCCAACCAGATCAGCAGCAGCGCCGGCAGCAGCACGGCGACGATGAAGAGGATGACGAAGCGCCGCTTCCAGGGGCTGTTCACAATTTCGGGCTGGTCGTTCATGAGCTATTCCCCTTCTCAGGTGATTCAGTGCGCCGGCAGGCAGGGCCGCAGGGCCTCGTAACCGCCGGCCAGCATGCTAGCCAGTTGCGGCGGCTGGCCGGGCTCGGCGCGCAACCATTTATCGACCTGCGCCATCAAGCCGGCGCGCTGCGGACTGCTGCGCCAGGCCACGGGATCGCTGGCGAAGGCCGGCAACATGCTTTCCGGCGGCATCGGCGTCTTGGCGCGCAGTTCCGGTGCCAGGTCGGCCATCGCCAGGCGAACGTAGAGCCGCGGTGCGCAGTGGCGCAGCCGGGCGCTCACCTCGGTCGGGCTGCCGTGCAGGAAGTTCGGCGGGAAAGTCTCAGCGCTGTCGTGGCAGGCGGCACAGTAGGGCTGAAAGCCACGAACGGCAGGATCGGCCGCGACGCCGACCGGCGCCGACGCTACGGCGGCGGCGGTCGCTTCGAGCTGCGGCGGCGGCAGATGCCGGGCGGCCTCGCAACACGGCGGCGGGGGCGCGGCGCCGAG